>JBOFJB010000164.1:0-7377 GCA_051650465.1 Dermatophilaceae bacterium
CGCGACGAGGGCGGTGGCATTCGCCCGGTAGGTAGCGGCGTTCGCGGTGTCGGCGGCGGCGAAGCGCTCACCGAGGGTGGTGACGACTTTCTGGAAGCGTTGCGGGTCCAGCCAGAAATGCGGATCCTTGGTGCCATCCGCGCCTGCGCCGTCGGCTCCGTCGTCCTTGCCTTCCTTCTCTCCCGCGGCGTGCCCCTCCTCGCCCTCATGGGCGTCAGCCACGGCGGCGATATCGAGGCCCGCGTCGGTCGAGACGTCGAATGCGCTCTTCTCGGCCTGGGTGTCGACCGCCTCGTCGACGGCGGGCTGGAATCCGCGGAGGTAGACGACGACATCACTCTCGGCGAGCTCGGCGACCGCCTTGGGGGTGAGTTCGAGGTCGTGGGGTTCGCCGCCGGGTTTGGTCAACCCGGTGACCTGCACGAGGTCACCGCCTACCTGCTCGCTGGCCCATTGCAGCGGGTAGAAGGCGGCGGCCACGGCGATAGTCGGCTCCGCGGCGGGCCCTGACGACGAGGTGGACTCGCCGGAGCCGGATGAGTCTGAGGTGGAGCCGCATGCGGCGAGACTGAGTGCCGCGACGCACGCCGCGGCGAGGGCGAGGGAGAGGGTTTTCATGGGAGATATTCTCATCTAGGGTGAGAACCATTGTCAAAAAGAGTCTCGACCGTCCACCGACGTCGCAGGGGCTCGTTACCCGCGCGGAAACACCTGGGTCACCGTGACCGCCGCCATCATGACGAGGACGGCGAGGCGCATCATCCGCTCGGCCACGACGAGTCGCGGCCAGGCGAGCACGAGGAACCACAGCAGCACCACCGACACCGCCGTGAGGAACACCCAGCCCCAGCCGGGTACGAGCACGCCCGCGACGACCAGCGCAAGCACGACGAGGAACGGCACAGCACGCGGAAGCCGGTTGAGCCGAGTGAGGGCTGGCTCACTCGCTCGCTCGAAAGAGTCGCGAAGGCTCGTCACGGCATCTGAGCCTACGGTGCCCGGTCGAGGACGTCGTGCACGCCCGACTAGCCTTGCGCGCATGGCCGCCCCGACCTCCGTCGTCGACACCGTCGTCTCGCTGTGCAAGCGTCGTGGGTTCGTGTTCCCGTGCGGCGAGATCTACGGCGGCACACGTTCGGCATGGGACTACGGGCCGCTCGGTGTCGAGTTGAAGGAGAACATCAGACGGCAATGGTGGAGGTCGATGGTCACCGCGCGTGATGACGTCGTCGGCCTGGACTCCTCGATCATCCTGCCGCGGCAGACCTGGGTCGCCAGCGGCCACGTCGGCGAGTTCACCGATCCGCTCACCGAGTGCCTGAGTTGCCACAAGCGATTCCGGGTCGACCACATGCAGGAGGCGATCGCCAGCCGTGAGGCCAAGAAGGGTAAGGAGGTCGACCCGGACACCATCGCGCTCGCCGACATCGCCTGCCCGAACTGCGGCACCCGCGGCCAGTGGACCACGCCTCGCGAGTTCAACATGATGCTGCGGACCCACCTCGGCGTCATCGAGGACGATGCGGGTCTGCACTACCTGCGGCCGGAGACCGCGCAGGGCATCTTCGTCAACTTCCTCGGCGTCCTGCAGACCTCACGGAAGAAGCCGCCGTTTGGTATCGCCCAAACCGGCAAGAGCTTCCGCAACGAGATCACCCCCGGCAACTTCATCTTCCGCACCCGCGAGTTCGAACAGATGGAGATGGAGTTTTTCGTCAAGCCCGGTGAGGACGAGGAGTGGCACCAGTACTGGATCGACGAGCGCACCCGCTGGTACACCAGCCTCGGCATCGACCCGGCCAACCTGCGCCACTATGAGCATCCCCAGGACAAACTCTCGCATTACAGCAAGCGCACGGTCGACATCGAGTACCGCTTCCGGTTCGCGGGCAGCGAGTGGGGCGAGCTCGAGGGCGTCGCCAACCGCACCGACTTCGACCTCAGGACGCACTCGACGCACTCCGGTACCGACCTGGTCTACTTCGACCAGGTCGCTGGAGAGACCTACACGCCTTACGTCATCGAACCCGCAGCGGGGTTGTCCCGCAGCCTGATGACGTTCCTCGTCGATGCCTACGCCGAGGACGAGGCGCCGAACACCAAGGGTGGGGTCGACAAGCGGGTCGTGCTCCGTCTGGATCCGCGCCTCGCCCCAGTCAAGGTCGCGGTGCTGCCGCTCTCTCGGAGCGCCGATCTCACGCCGAAGGCCCGGGATCTCGCGGCGGCCCTGCGCCAGCAGTGGAACGTCGATGTCGACGACGCCGGCGCGATCGGCCGCAGGTACCGCCGCCAGGACGAGATCGGTACCCCGTACTGCGTCACGGTCGATTTCGACACCCTCGACGACCACGCCGTCACCATCCGCGAACGCGACACGATGGCGCAGGAGCGGGTGGCGCTCGATCAGGTGCAGAACTGGCTCGCCGGGCGTCTCGTCGGCTGCTGAGGACAGTGCCCGGTGGCAGCGGCAGTCTCCCGCGCTGCGGGTCGCTCGCTGTGGCCAGCCTCACCAGTCGAGCCGGCCGGGAGGGTCAGGATTGCGGGCCGTGCTCGAGCCACACCTGCTCGGCATCCTCGGCGCGTCCCGCGCCCGCGAGGAGGCGGGCCAACGACTGCGCGGCACGCACCCGGGCGTCGAGGATGCCGTGCCGGCGCAACTCGGTGATCGACGCCCGCAGCAGTGGCTCGGCGTCGAGCACGCGACCAGCGTCGGCGAGGAACATCGCCCCTTCCGCGCGGAGCACCAGTTCGAGGTCTGCGCCGACAAGTGCCTCGGCCTGGGAGATCCGCTCGACCGCGGCGTCGGTCTGGCCCTGCGCGGCGAGCAGATGCGCTCCCTGCCTGAGCACCAGCGGCTCGAGCACCTCGCCATCGAACTCGCTCTCACCAGGTGGCGGCTCGCGGCCAGCGGCGGCCACGTTGTCGGCGAGACGCTGACCTTCACCGATGGCCGCGTCGAGGTCGGCCAGGCCGCCGTCGAGATCTCCGCCGGCCGCACGTAAGGCGGCCTGAGCGCGGTTCGCCTCGACGAAGACCGAGACCGCCCCGGAGGCGTAGGCCCGCTCGCGCGCGGCCGCGAAATGGGTTGCCGCGGTAGCCTGCTGGCCGCCGTCGACTGCGGCGGTGCCGGCCCGCCAATGAGCGTGCGCAGCCTCACTGTCGCGGTCCTCTGCCTCGAACGCCGAGGCCGCGTCGGAGAACGCCGTATGGGCCTCGGGCCAGCGGCCCAGAACGAGCAACGCGTTGCCGAGCGCCCAGCAGACCGGCCCGACGAGCCCGGGATAGGTGCCGCGCAGGGTCGGCAGTGCGGCGTCCAGCAGTTCGGCCCCTTCCATCGGGCGGCCGGTCTCGACATACGCCAGTCCGAGTTGCCGCTGCGCCACTGCGAGCAACACCGGGTGCCCCGCACTCGCGGTCGCCGCCAGCGCGTCGGCGGCGGTACGTTCGAGTTCGGCCCATTCCTCGCGTGCAACGAGGTGGTCACCAAGACTGAGCAGCACACCGGTCCAGGTGCGGGCAGGGACCTGGCGCAGGGCGGCCGCGCGACGCAGGTAGCCGAGGGCGGCGTCACGGTCGCCGCGCGTCCCGGCCACCCGAGCGCGAGCATGCAGCACCATGGCGGTCAGTTCCGGATGGCCGTCCGCATGCGCCTCGGCAGTGTCCAGGTGGGTGTCGACAGCGGCAGCGTCCAGCCTCGCCGCCCCCGCTGCTGCCGCCTCGAGATGGCACAGCCCGACCCGTCGGCCGGCATCCGCGCGGGCGTAGCCGGCGGCCGCGCGGGCGAGTAACTCCTCGGGCCGCTCGGCGCCGCGCGCATTCGCCATCCGCCGCAGCAGCCCGGCCGCCTCGACGTGCTCGCCGGCGGACTCCAGCCGGGTGGCTGCCGAGAGTGCGGATGCTGCGTCACCTTCTTCGAGCGAAATCTCGGCCTCGGCGCGGATGACGACGGTTGGCTCGCCGGACCGGCGGGCCGCGTCGAGCGCCGCGTGCAACAGTTCACGCCGGCCATCGGGTGCGAGGTCCCCGCCGGCAACTCGGTCCAGCACGGAGACTGCAGCCCACTCAGCCGGCGTCGACGCGGGCAGCAGGTGGTCGCGGTCGCGCCGCCACGCCTCGAGCAGCCCGTCGACCTCCTCGTCGAGACGCAGCAGCGCGCGCGCCATGGCGCCGGCTCGGCTGAGGATCGGAGTCGACCGTGCGACCGCGGAGGCCGCCGCCGCAGCCCCGGGTGGGCCAGCGACGTCAACGACACTCTCGGAGAGTCGGGTCGGTGGCAGCATCGGCTGGTCGGGGAGGTCGTCGGAGCGGAGCCGGCGGCCGAGATCGTCGGACGTCACTGTGGAGCGGTACCGACCGTCGAAGGCTGCTGCGAGCCCGTCAGCGATACGGGCGAGTTCGGCGGCCCGGTCCTCAGGCGGGCCCCCCTCGATCTGGTCGGGGGCGAGGTGCTGGTGAATGGCGCGCCGCAGCACCATCGCAGCGGTGCCAGCGAACCACATCCGATCGGTCGCCGTCTGCAGCCCGGCGAGCCAGTGCAGCCGAGGAAGGAGGTGGTCGACGGCTCGCTCGGTGTTGCCGAGCCGGAGAAGTACGCGCAAGCAGGCAGCGACGGTGCCGGCCGCCTCGGGGTCGTCCTGGGCGAGGTGCCAGGCCGCGCGGAACGACACGACGGCTCCGTCGACGTCGCCAAGCGCGAGTCGCGTCTCGGCATCGACTCCGAGACTCGACTGCGGCTCGTCGCCGCACACCAGATAGCCACGGGTCACCGGCTCGAGCATCTCGAGGGCGAGCGTGGGGTCGCTGTCGAGGAAGAGACGGGCCTGGTCCCGCAACTCGCAGACCTCGCAGTCGGAGTGCGAGTCACGGGGCTCGGCCGCCCACGCCGACAGTTCCCGGCTGACGGCGGCGGGGTCGCCGACGCTGCGCGCCAGCCAAGCCCGCGCGGAATGGACGGGACGGAGGTGGTACCCGTCGGCGCGCAACGCCGACTCGAGGGTGTCGATCGCGCCGGTCAGGTCGGTCAACTGCACCTCGGGCAGGTCCGCGGCGCGGTCGACGGCCCACCGGAGGCGCCACAACACGGTGTCCCGGTCGTCCTGGGTGAGCCCTCGCTCGGAGTCCAGTGCAGCGTTCAGCCAGGCGACATGGGGACGTTCGTCCGGGTCGTACGGCACGTCATCGAACGCCTCGGTGAGGTCGAGTCGAGCAACGAACTCCTCGGCGAATGAGCCACGCCGTTGAGCGAGCCGGAGGCATGACTCGTGCGCCCGAACCCGCTCGAGCCCTGCGGGGGCCTCGTTCGCGGTGTTCGACGCCCGGGCGAACTCGTCGGACACCAGGTCCCACTGCGTCATCCGAGTGGTCCCCCGCGTGGCGCACCGGCGCGGCCTTCGCGCAGCCCCGGCAGGTCGAGATGCGCCGCCGGGGTGGCCTCCGTCATGCCAGCATCCAACCAGATCGCGCGGATGACGCCCGGCGGGGTGTCGCGGCAGGCTGCCGTTGCCGTCCGCCGCCCGGCAGTGGTGGCGCGGCGGACATGGCTCGTCCGTGGCCACGATGGCCGGCGTCATCTCCACCGCCGGGCCGTGGCGGCGGCATCCGGCTCACCGGGCAGGATGACGCCATGTCGACCCGGGTGCGTCTGGTGCTGGTGCATGGCTCGCAACTGAGTCGTGCGCAGTGGTCTCGGTACGCGTCGCTGTGTGGGTCTGATGTCGACCTCGTGCTCCCCGACCTGCCCGCGCACGGGTCGCGTCGTGCCGAGCCGTTCACCTGGGAGTCGGCGCTCGACGCGGTGGGTGAAGCGGTCGAGGGTGGGTCGGACGAGCCCGTCGTCCTGGCCGGTCACTCGCTGGGCGGCTACCTCGCCATGGCCTGGGCCGCGCGTCAGCCGACCCGGCTGGCCGGCCTGGGCCTGCTCGGTGCCGCCGCGGTGCCTACCGGACCGGGTGCGGCGCTGTACCGCGGGCTGTCCCGGGTCGAGACCCGGCTCGGGGCGAGGCGGATGTCGCGGATGCTCGACCGCGAGTTCGACGCGCTGCTGCCACCGGAGTTGGCGGCAACGGTGAAGGAGGCGGGATACGGCTTCGACGGCATCCCGGCGGCCTGGGCGGGGGTGATGGGCGAGTGCCGGCCGGCGATGCTGGCCGAGGTGACCGCGCCGGTGTTGCTGTGTGCCGGCCGGTTCGACCAGCTGCGGGTCGACACCCGCCGCTTCGCCAAGGCCGCGCGCTCGGCCCGGTGGGTGCGTGCGGTCGTCATCCCCGGTGCGTTGCACGTGTTCCCGCTCACCCACCCGCGTGAGACGGCGGCGGCCCTGTGGGAGTTGGTCGCGGCGGCCCGCACGGGAAGGTCGCCGCTCTCCTGACCGAGGAACGGGTTCTCGGGTCGTCATCCGCACGCTGAGTGGGGACGCTGCCGGCCAGCGACCGAGAACGGGTGCGCGGGACGTCATCCACATCGGGTGCCCCACACGCGATGTGGGAGGGGACAATGGTGCGGTCATGTCGCTCGCCACGCCTGTTCCCGTCACGCCCCGCCCGGTGCTGCCTCCGCTGCGCATCGGGCGGCACGTCATCGAGTCACCTGTAGTGCTCGCGCCGATGGCCGGGATCACCAACCGTGCGTTCCGCCGGCTGTGCCGCGAGTACGGCACGGCCGGCTCGGCCGCCGGCGGGGCATCGGGGGCAAGTTGTCTGTACGTCTCGGAGATGGTGACCTCGCGCGCGCTCGTCGAGCGCTCGCCCGAGACGATGCGGCTGGTCACCCACGATCCCGACGAGCATCCGAGGTCGGTGCAGTTGTACTCCGTCGACCCGGTGACGGCGGGGCAGGCGGCCCGGCTGCTCGTCACCGAGGATCGGGCCGACCACATCGACCTCAACTTCGGCTGCCCGGTGCCGAAGGTGACCCGCAAGGGCGGCGGAGCGGCGCTGCCGTGGAAGACCGAGCTGTTCCGCGGCATCGTCCGGGCCGTGGTGCGCGAGGCGGCGCCCTACGACGTGCCGGTGACGGTGAAGATGCGCATCGGCATCGACGCCGACTATCTCACCTACCTGGATGCCGGGCGGGCCGCCGAGGCGGAGGGGGTGGCCGCGGTCGCGCTGCATGGGCGTACCGCGGCGCAGGCCTACTCCGGGTCGGCCTCCTGGGATGCCGTGGCGCGGCTGAAGGACGCGGTGCGCTCGGTGCCGGTGCTCGGTAACGGCGACATCTGGTCGGCGCAGGACGCACTCGAGATGGTGCGGCGCACCGGGTGCGACGGCGTGGTCGTCGGTCGTGGCTGCCTGGGCCGGCCCTGGCTGTTCACCGACCTCGCGGCCGCGTTCGCCGGGTCGCCGACGCGGGTGCAGCCCGGGCTGGGCGAGGTGGTGGCGG
>JBOFJB010000165.1:0-2514 GCA_051650465.1 Dermatophilaceae bacterium
CTCACGGCAGCCCACTCGGTGCCCTTGACCTCGTAGACCGTGAGGATCCGGGTGGTGGTGTCGCCGAACTCATCGAAGCCGACCTTGCCGGTGACGCCGTCGAACGTCACTGAGGTCATCGCCTCAACCGTGGCCTGGCGAGCGGACTCCGCCGAGTCGGCATCCTTGAGTGACGTCTTGAGCGCGCTGATGAGGGCATTGGCCGCGTCGTAGGAGTACGCGCCGTAGGCCTCGTAGGGCTCGTCGTAACCGGCTGCCTCGTAGTCGGAGACGAACTTCTTCGCCGACTCCAGTTCGGCGGTAGGTGCACCGATCGAGGTGGCCAGGTCACCGGCCGCAGTAGCGCCGGCGAGTTTCGGGTACTCACCTGACTGGATGCCGTCGCCGCCCATGAGAGGGACGTTCAGCCCGGCAGCCTTCATCTGCTGGGACAGCGGGCCCGCCTGCGGGTACTCGCCACCGTAGTAGACCGCTTGCGGCTTCGCCGGCTTCACCTTGGTGATGACCGCGTCGTACTTGTCATCGTCGGGGTTGATCGTCTCGGCGGCGACGACCTTTCCGCCGAGTTTGGTGAACTCTGCCGTGAAGGTCTCGACGATGCCCTGGCCGTAGGTCTTCTTGTCATGGATCGTCGCGACCGACTTGATCCCTGCCTTCTGGAACAGGTACCGAGCCGCGAACGGTCCCTGGACCGAGTCGGTGGCGCTGGTGCGGAAGTAGGTCGGGTACGGGCGTTTGGGCGCGTCCTCGAACTCGGCGCCCCGGGTGAGGGTCGGGTTGGTGTTCGCCGGAGAGACCTGGGTGATGTTGGCCGAGGCGAGTACGGGCTGCACACTCTGCGCGACCGACGAGTTGAGGGTGCCGATGACGCCGACGACGTCGGTGTCGGCCGCGAGTTTGGTGGCGGCGTTCTTTCCGACCTCGGGCTTGGCCTCGTCGTCTTCAGCGGCGAGTTCGAGAGTCCAACCTGGAACAGCGTTGGACTCGTTGGCCTGTTTGATGGCGAGGTCAACGGAGTTCGACATTCCCTTACCGAGGGCGGCGAGGTCGCCGGACAACGGCACGATGACGCCGATCTTGGCAACCTTCTTGTCGCCCTCGCCCGACCCTTCACCGGACCCTTCGTCGCGAGTACCGCACGCGGAGAGCGCGAGCGAAGCCACGAGCAGCGAGGCGCCAACGGCAACCACGGAACGCTGAGGCACGTTTCCTCCTGTGTTGAACTAGTTGATAAATGACCTGGTTGGTGACCTAGGACTGCTGGTGCCCGTGTTGTTGACGGGCCACGGTGGAGCGTAACCACCGTGGCCTGGTGGGCGGAGCATTCTTACCATGCTGGTGCCGAGTTGTTACCTGGTGCGGGCACCAATGCACCACACTGAAGGGACGGCAATACTGCAAGTAGCCGCTACTCAGCGACGAAGGGAACCGTGATGTCCGAGCAGCACCACGACGCATCCACCCCGTGCGCCTGCATCAGCAGGCGGAGCACTCTGGGAGCCGCCGGAGCCATCGCCGGTGCCGTCGCGCTGGCTGGGTGCACCGAGGAGGCTGAGGTTGCGGACACCGCGTCGCCCTCCGCGAGCGCGGTGACCAGTGCTGGAGCGCCCGACACGATCAGGACCGCCGATGTTCCCGTCGGAGGTGGCACCGTGGTCGCGCCGCTCAAGGCAGTGGTGACGCAGCCGGTGGAGGGCACCTTCAAGGCGTTCTCGGCCGTATGTCCCCACCAGGGCTGCACCGTTGCCGGAGTCGCGGACAACGTCATCAATTGCGCGTGCCACGGCAGCACATTCGACGCGGCGACCGGCGCGGTGACGAACGGCCCGGCGAAGACCGGTCTCGCGGCGAAGAACGTAGCGGTTAGCGGCGAAGGACTCACCATCTCCTAACCGCCCGCAGAAACGTCCGCCGATCCTGCATCAGCGCGTCCGTCATACGCCGCGCAACGATCCGGGGTGGCGATGCCGTCGGCGCGATGCCGGCCCAGGCGTAGGGTTTGACCAGTGGCTGCGTCATACCGTCCTCGTCCTGGCGAGGTGCCCACCGATCCCGGGGTCTACCGGTTCCGGGACCGCGACGGACGGGTCATCTACGTCGGCAAGGCCCGCAACCTCCGGCAACGGCTGTCCTCGTACTTCCAGGACCCCGCCGCCCTGCATCCGCGGACGGCGACCATGGTGCGCACCGGTATCAGCGTCGACTGGACCGTCGTCGGTACCGAGGTCGAGGCACTACAACTCGAGTACGCGTGGATCAAGGAGTTCGACCCGCGGTTCAACGTTCGATACCGCGATGACAAGTCCTACCCTTACCTCGCCGTGACGATGGCCGACCAGTTCCCGCGCGCCCACGTCATGCGCGGCGTCAAGCAAAAAGGCACGAGGTACTTCGGCCCGTACGCGCACGCGTGGGCGATCCGCGAGACGCTCGACCTGGCGCTACGGGTCTTTCCGGTGCGAACCTGCTCCGCCGGCGTGTTTCGACGCGCCAGCCAGGTGGGGAGGCCGTGCC
>JBOFJB010000166.1:0-1853 GCA_051650465.1 Dermatophilaceae bacterium
ACCAGATGTGGCAGGCCATCACGACACCGACCCGGCTGCTCACCGTCATCGACACCTCCGGCTCGATGAAGCAGCCGGCCGGCACGGGTCGTGCGTCCCGGATCCAGGTGGCCGCCCAGGCCGCCACCGGGGCGATCGATCTGCTCGCCGACCAGAACTCGGTGGGGCTCTGGACGTTCTCCACCCGTCAGCGCGGCGAGCAGGACTGGACCCAGCTCCAGCCGGTGCAGGTGCTCGGGCGCGAGGACCACCGGGCCAAGCTCGCTTTCTCGCTCGGCTCGCTCGGCAGCCGGCTCGCGGGCGACACCGGTCTCTACGACACGCTCGACGCCGCGTACGCGAAGGCGGTCGACGAGTACGACCCCCGTGCGGCCAATCTCGTCACGCTGTTCACCGACGGGGTCAACGACGACCCGTCCGGCGGACTGTCCCTCGATGAGCTGCGGACCCGCCTGGCCGAGAAGGCCGACCCGGAGAAGCCGGTCACCGTCCTGCTCGTGGGCATGGGCGGAGTGGACGAGGCCCAGCTGCGCCCGGTGGCCGCGTCGGTCCCGACCACCGAGCGGGGCGGTGCGGCGGTGTTCACCATCGACACGCCCGAGGACATCGCCGACGTGTATGTGACCATGCTGCTGCGCAGGTTGCCCCAGTAGCCCTGAGTCGGCCGCGCCGAACGCCCGGCGCGACGCGCGGCTCGGTACGGATCAGACCCGGTCGGCTTCTCGTCGCCCTCCGGTGACCCGGTGCGCGTCGAAGACCCCGTCGATCCGCTGCACGGCTCGGACGACGTGACCGAGGTGGCCCGGGTCGCCCATCTCGAAGGTGAAGTGCAGCTTCGCGACCCGGTCACGGGAGGTGGTGACCGCAGCGGAGAGGATGTTGACGCCGTGGTCCGAGATGACCCGCGTGACGTCGGAGAGGAGTCGCGAGCGGTCGAGCGACTCGACCTGGAGCTGGACGAGGAACATGCTCCCTGCGGTGGGTGCCCACTCCACCTCGATGATCTTCTCGGACTGGGCGAGCAGCGCGTCGGCGTTGGTGCAGTCGCGGCGATGAACCGACACGCCGTTGCCCCGGGTCACGAAGCCGATGATCTCGTCGCCCGGCACCGGGGTGCAGCACTTGGCGAGCTTGACCCAGACGTCGCTCATCCCCTTGACGACGACGCCGGGGTCGTGATGACGTCGAGCGGAGCTGCGGGTGCGCACCGGCAACGCGGCCTCGGCGATGTCCTCGCTCGCGCCCTCCTCCCCGCCGACCGACGCCACCAGTCGCGACACGATGTGCTGCGAGGAGACGGTGCCGTCGCCGACCGCGGCGTAGAGCGCGTCGATGCCCGGCAGCCGCAGCTCCTCGGCGACGCCGGTGAGTGACTCGACGGTCGTCAGCCGTTGCAGCGGCAGACCCTGCTTGCGCATGGCCGTGGCGAGCGAGTCCTTCCCCGACTCGATCATCTCCTCGCGGCGCTCCTTGGTGAACCACTGGCGCACCTTGTTCCGGGCTCGGGCGGAACGGACGAAGTTCAGCCAGTCACGCGACGGACCGGCCGAGTCGGCCTTCGACGTCAGCACCTCGACGACGTCGCCGTTGTCGAGCGTGCTCTCGAGGGGGACCAGCCGCCCGTTCACCCGGGCGCCGATGCAGTGGTGGCCCACCTCGGTGTGGACGGCGTAGGCGAAGTCGACCGGCGTGGAACCCGAGGGGAGCCCGACCAGCTGCCCCTTCGGCGTGAAGACGTAGACCTCGCTCGCGGTGATCTCGAAGCGCAGCGACTCGAGGAACTCGCCCGGGTCGGACGTCTCCTGCTGCCAGTCGAGCAGCTGGCGCAGCCAGGACATGTCGCCGACCGCCTC
>JBOFJB010000167.1:0-2704 GCA_051650465.1 Dermatophilaceae bacterium
GCCCGCCACTCTCGGCCAGGTAGGAGGCCGCGGCATCCGGGTCGATGGCCAACCGAGCCAGCGCGATACGTGACTCGTGCTCGAAGAGCAACACCTTCAGCGCTTCCTCGAGACTGGAACCGCCAAGTTCGCGCCGGGCGACCTCGGCCACTGCATCCCTGGTCTCGCGGCTCACTCGAATCGTCGTCTGCATACGTTGAGTATACGGTGGGGGGCGAGTCGTGGACAGCGGCTGCATCGGGCGAGTCGAGGGGCCGTGGCCCACCGCGGTCGGGATAGACACCCCGCGGAGGCCGGCGCCCGCGCCGCCTCCGGGTTCCCGATGTGGCGGCTGCGGCACGGGGCCGGTCAGACCGATCGGCCTCTGCGAAGGAGACCGTCGGCGCCAGTGTGAGCAATCACGACCCGACATCGGGCGACACGCCGGTAGCCGTGTCACAACCGTGACCCGCCGTGTCATAACCGTGACCTGCGGTCGCGGTCAGCCGGCGGACTGCTGGTCCGCGAGCCGTGCGCGCACGTCATCCATATCGAGATCCGCGATGCCGGCGATCACCTGCTCGAGCGCCACCGGTGACAGCGCGCCGGATTGGCGGAACACCAGGATGCCGTCACGGAACCCCATGACCGTCGGGATCGAGGTGACCTGCGCGGCCCCGGCGAGCGTCTGCTCGGCTTCGGTGTCGACCATGCCGAAGACGACCTCCGGGTGGTTCTCGCTTGCGTGGGCGTAGGTCGGGGCGAACTGGCGGCAGGGGCCGCACCACGAGGCCCACCAGTCGACGAGCACGATGCCGCCGTCGGTAATGGTGTGCTCGAAAGTGTCAGCGGTGAGCGCGACGGTGGTCACGAAGGTGCTCCTCGATGGTCGGTAAAGGCCGCGGCGAGGTGGCGTTCCGAGTTTCGCGCGCCGCGACACCGGAAGAACGCGAACGGAGGTCAGCATCATCCGATACCCTCCCGCAAGGTCTGGGTCTGACGACATTTCGCGCGACCCGACCCGGCCCTAGCGGTGCTAGGGTCGCACCTGCGAACGATTCTCACTCCTGTGGAGGGCTCATGACTGTGAAAGACCTGGCTGACGCTGTCGCGCAGCGTACGGATGTACCGGCTGCCACCACCAAGACCGTCATCAGCGAGGCACTGCTCGTCATCGAGGAACACCTCGGACGCGGCACCGAGGTGCAACTCGCCGGCTTCGGGACATTTGCGGTTCGCGCCCGGTCAGCACGCACCGGCCGTAACCCGCAGACCGGCGAGCAGATCGAGATCGCTGCATCGAACTCGGTCGGGTTCAAGCCGGCCGCCCAGTTGAAGCGCTCAGTCAACGGCTGAGCGACCTGCCCGCTCACTGGAGGGTGGTCCGCTGCATCACGCAGCAGACCACCCTCCAGTCGTTGGCATTCGGGGGCGTCCACACCGTGGCGACCTCAGTGGCGTCGCCCACCCGACCGAGTCCACTCGGCCTGGTCAGCCCTGGCGGGCCTTGAACCGAGGATTGCTCTTGTTGATCACGTAGGTACGTCCACGACGACGCACCACCTGCGAACCGGGCAGATTCTTCAGCGACCGGAGACTGGCACGTACCTTCACGGCACCTCCACCCGACCTTCGGCGACTGCGCGCACGAGCCGCCGGGGGACGGCCACCTGGCGGCCATCAACCGTTACCGGCACCAGGTCGGGCACCGCGGCCTTCCAGTTCGCGCGTCGGTGCCGGGTGTTGCTGCGTGACGTCTTGCGCTTGGGAACTGCCATCGTGTTGCTCTCTCCTCGGGGTCGGTCGTGAGTAGGTGGACACCATCAGGCGGCGTGGCGGATGACGCCGAGCCAGGGCTCGAGGCCGTCCTCGGCGACTTCCCAGAACGGCCCCCTGGCCGCCAGCTCGGCGTCGGTGACCTGCGCCTCGACAAACGCGCGACGGAGGTCGTCACGCACGTCATCCGCCCGCAGACCGGTGACCAGGATCCGGGTGGTCGGGACTGAGCGGCCCCAGGCCCCGTTGACTCCAACGCTCAACTGGCCACCAGCACCGTCCCAGCCGCCGATATCGCCGGGTCGGCTGGCCAGCCAGAAGCACCCTCGGCTGCGAAACGGGCCACCACCGATCGCGTCGACCGCAGCCCGGAAACGCTGCGGGTGGAGCGGTCGGTCGGCGGTGAGTTCCAGAGACCAGGTGTGGACGCCCTCGGCCGCCCGGTCCGGGCCGTCGTGCACCTCGCCGACCCAGGCCTCGACCGCGTCGTGGTCATGCGGCCCGGGCAGCAGCCGGTCGGGGCCGAGACCCGGCCAGTCGGCGGTGACCAGGGCACTGGGCCGAGCGAGCCGGCGCGCGAGCTCGCAGGCGTCATCCGGTGCGTCGCCAAACAGGGCGACGATGTCGGCGTACTCGACGATGCCGCCGAGGGCCTCGCCCAGCCCCCGCCGGTCGTCGTCACCGGCGGCGAGGCCACGCTCGCAGAGCAGGTCGTCGCCGAGGAGGTCGGTGGTCGCGGCGCTGCCATCGAGGGCGGCGATGACGCCGGCGATGCGGATCGACGGAGCCGCGCGGGCATCCCAGCCCAGTACTCGGCACACCGACAGGCCGTCGGCCGCGACCGGCAGGTGCGCGACGACCGCCCCCCAGCGGCCGATGGCGCCGAGCCGGTCCAGCGTCGGGATGACGTCCTCACGTACTGCGCAACTGAGACAGGCGTGCTCGAGGG
>JBOFJB010000168.1:0-17351 GCA_051650465.1 Dermatophilaceae bacterium
GGATCGGATTCTCCAGCGTCAGGTCACGCAGGGTCACGCCCGCCTCGAGCATCCGGAGCACGAGGTCGACCGACCCGACCTTGAGCATCGTCGTCGTCTCGCTCATGTTGGAGTCCCCGACGATGACGTGTAGTCGGCGGTACTGCTCGGCGTCGGCGTGCGGCTCGTCGCGGGTGTTGATGATCGGACGGCTCCGCGTGGTGGCTGAGGAGACGCCTTCCCAGATGTGGTCGGCACGCTGGCTCACCGCGAACGAGGCGCCTTTCGACGTGGAGACGAGTTTTCCTGCGCCACAGGTGATCTGGCGGCTGATGAGAAACGGGAGGAGGGTGTCGGAGATGGTCTGGAACTCTCCCGAACGGGTCACCAGGTAGTTCTCGTGACACCCGTAGGAGTTGCCCGCGGAATCGGTGTTGTTCTTGAAGACGTAGATGTCGCCGGCGACGGCATCCTCCTGGAGCCGTTGCTGGGCGTCGACCACCAGACCTTCGATGATCCGCTCACCCGCCTTGTCGTGCGCGACGACCTGACGCACCGAGTCACATTCGGCAGTGGCGTACTCCGGATGCGAGCCGACATCGAGGTACAGCCGGGAGCCGTTGGTAAGGAAGACGTTGCTCGACCGACCCCACGCGACGACCTTGCGGAAGAGGTAGCGAGCCACCTCGTCGGGGGTGAGCGTGCGCTGGCCTGCGGTCGAGCAGGTGATGCCGTACTCGTTCTCGATCCCGAAGATCCGGCGTCGGCCGCGGGTGCTCACGGTCCGGAGCCGTCCTCGCGCTCGGTGCGCTGGGTCTGCGGGTTGGACGAGGCGCTCCGCGCCGAATCGCCCGGCCCCTCGTCACTGGTGGGCACCTCGCTGGTCGGGTCGGGGTCGCCGAGTAGCCGTTCGAGTGGTGCACCCTGGAGACGACGGAACATCCGGCGCGCCCGGTTGCGGTCCAGCACGGCGACCTCGAGTTGCTCAGAGGTGAGTTGGCGTTGCTCACCGCCTGCGGGGTCGATGCCAAGCAGACTGATGGCCATCCTGAGTGCCTCGGACAACTCCAGCCCGGGACGCCACGTCTCCTGCAGACCGGCGTCGATCTGCTCGGCCCCGCCTCCCATGGCGACGTAGCCGCGCTCATCGGCCACCGAGCCGTCGTAGGTGAGCCGGTAGATCTGGTCATCCTCGACGGCGCTGCCGACTTCGGCGACGACGAGTTCGACCTCGTAGGGCTTGGACTCCTGGGTGAACACCGTGCCGAGTGTCTGGGCGTAGGCGTTGGCGAGGCCGCGCGCGGTGACGTCGGAACGGTCGTAGGAGTAGCCACGCAGGTCGGCGTAGCGCACCCCGGCGACCCGGAGGTTCTCGAACTCGGGGTACTTGCCGACCGCCGCGAAGGCGATGCGGTCGTAAATCTCGGACACCTTGTGCAGTGCCCGGCTGGGGTTCTCGGCGACGAACGCGATACCACCCTCGTACGCCAGCACCACCACCGCGCGGCCCCGCGCGATGCCCTTGCGGGCAAAGTCGGCGCGGTCCTTCATCAACTGCTCCGGGCTGACATAGAACGGCATCCCGGCAGTCATCGCGCACCTCCAGGATTGTCGACCCTGGCCGCGACGATGTCGTCGACCACCGACGCCACGGTGTCGTCGGCCACGAACCTCGTGCCGGCGGAATCCACGACACCGACCGTGGGCCAGATCCGCCGACCGATATCGGGGCCGCCGGTGGCGGAGTCATCGTCGGCGGCGTCATAGAGCGCCTCGACCACCATGCGCACCACATCCTGCGCCGGCCGGCCGCGGCGGTACACCTTCTTCATCGCTCCCCGGGCGAAGAGCGACCCGGAGCCGACCCCATGATGGTCGTGCTCCTCGTAGCATCCGCCGGTGACGTCGTACGAGAAGATCCGGCCGCGGCCCTCATCGACGTCGTACCCGGCGAACAACGGGACCACCGCCAGGCCCTGCATCGCCATGCCGAGGTTGCCCCGGATCATCGACGCCAGCCGGTTGGCTTTGCCTTCGAGCGACATCAACGTGCCCTCGATCTTCTCGTAGTGCTCGAGTTCGACCTGGAAGAGCCGGACCAACTCGATGGCTAGTCCGGCAGTGCCGGCGATGCCGACCAGGCTGAAATCGTCCGTCGCGAACACCTTCTCCATGTCACGGTTCGCGATGAGGTTCCCCATCGTGGCGCGGCGGTCACCAGCCATCACGACACCGTCGGTGCAGGTGGCCGTGACGATCGTCGTCGCGTGCGGTGCGTCGAGAGCAGGTCCGGGAGGTAGCGGGCGCCTGGATGGCAGGAGCGTCGGCGCGTGCGCCGACAGGAAGTCGGAAAACGACGACGAGCCAGGGACGAGGTAGGCCGAGGGCAGTCGCCCTCCATCGGCAACGGAGGTCACTGGCCGCCCTTCTGAACGAAGCCGCGGACGAACTCCTCGGCGTTCGTCTCGAGCACCCCGTCGATCTCGTCGAGGATGTCATCGATCTCATTAGCCTGCGCGGCGGGCGCGGCAGCGGCCGGCTCCGGCGCGTCGTCATCGTCGGGGCCGTCATCGCGACGCTGTGGCTTGATCTGCTCCTGGCCCGCCATGGTGACCCTCCTGAACGGATGCTCGACTTCCGACGAGCCTAGACGCTCGGTGCGCCCCCTCCTGCCACAGTGCACCCGCTCCGCGTTTCGGCACGGTCACCCCGACACGTTCGCCGAGGTCGGGACGACCCGGCAGTCGTCGACCATGGACGCGGCGGCACGCATTGCGGCCGGACCGCAGCACGGTGGCGCTGCGTCATCCGGCCTCGTCGGCCGCGAGCGCGCGCAGCAGGTCGGTAGCGTCAGACGCGGCCTCGACGATCTCCCCGACCCCGGCCCGGGTACCGCGGAGTGGCTCGAGCATCGGCACCCGCTGCAGCGTGTGTTGGCCGGGGACGTCGAAGATCACCGAGTCCCACGAGGCGGCGACGACGTCATCAGGGAAACGGCGCAGGCAGGTGCCGCGGAACCAGGCCCGGGTGTCCTCCGGCGGCTCGTCCACCGCACTCCGCACTGCGGCCTCGTCGACGAGTGCCTCCAGCCGCCCCGCGGCGACCAGGCGGTGGGCGAGTCCACGCTCGGCCCGTACGTCGGACCACTGCAAGTCCACGGCCTTGAGCCGCGGATCTGCCCAGCCGACGCCGTCCCGCTCGCGGTAGCCCTGCAGCACAGCGAGTTTGGCCACCCAGTCGACCTGGCGACGGGCTTCCATCGGATCGCGGCCAAGCCGGTCGAGCACTACCGACCACCAGTGCATCACCTCAGCGGTGTCGCTGTCGGGCTCACCCGCGTAGCGCTCCTGGAGGTAGCCAGCCGCCCGGTCGTGGTACTCCCACAGCAGTTCGAGCGCCGTCATCCGCCGACCGTCGGTGAGTTCGACTTTGGCCTGGAGCGTGGTGTCGTGGGAGATCTCGTGCAGGGTGGCCACCGGCCGCCGCACCGAGAGGTCGTCATGGATGACGTCGTCCTCGATCATCGCGAGGACCAGCGAGGTGGTCCCCATCTTGAGCAGGTTCGCCACGTCGCAGTGGTTGGCGTCGCCGAGGATGACGTGCAGTCTCCGGTACCGGTCGGCGAGCGCGTGTGGCTCGTCACGGGTGTTGATGATCGGGCGCTTGAGCGTGGTTTCCAGCCCGACCTCGACCTCGAAGAAGTCGCTGCGTTGCGCGATCTGATACCCCGGGGTGTGCGAGTCGACGCCGATCCCGACTCGCCCTGAACCGCACATCACCTGCCGCACGACGAAGAACGGCGTGAGGTGCTTGACGATGCTCGCGAACGGTGTGGCGCGCGACATCAGGTAGTTCTCATGGGTGCCGTACGAGGCGCCCTTGCCGTCGGTGTTGTTCTTGTAGAGGTTGATGCCCGGGGGCACCGTGGCCAGCCGCTCGACCGCCACCCGCATGACGAGCTCGCCGGCGCGGTCCCACGTGACCGCCGCGCGTGGCGTCGTGACCTCGGGCGAGCTGTACTCCGGGTGCGCGTGATCGACATAGAGCCGCGCGCCGTTGGTGAGCACGACGTTGGCGAGGGTGGGGTCCTCGACATCGGTGAGCTGGGACGGGTGCGCCTGGCCGCGACCCAGGTCGAATCCACGGGCGTCACGCAGCGGTGCCTCGTCGGCGTAGTCCCAACTGGCCCGGGCCGGCCGAATGCCGCGTGCTGCGGCGTACGCGGTCACCACATCACCCGAGGCGAACATCGGGTTCGCCTCGGGGTTGCCCGGAACGACGATCCCGTACTCGGTCTCGATGCCCATCACCCGGCGAACCGTCATGCGCCGACGATACTTCCGCCCATGCGCAGCCTTCGGAGCATGTCCGCTTTGACGACCGCAGTGTGCCTCGCCAACCTCGCGACCGGGCGGCCCATCGAGCGACTCGACCTCGACGGCATCCGCCGCTCGCGTAGCGCCCGGCTCCCCCGCGGGCGGGTCGCCGCGCGCGTACTCGGCCGCGTGGACCCGGCGGTCCGCATCACCGGCACCACGGCGCCCGCCCGGGACGGGAGTGCTGTTCCGGTGCGCGTCTACCGAGCGCGAGCAGCGGACGTCCGGCGCACCGACACCCCCGTGGTGGTGTGGTTCCACGGTGGTGGCTGGGTGCGGGGCGCCGTCGCCGACCATGACCCGCTGTGTACCTTCCTCGCGGCGCAGGCCGACTGTGTCGTGGTGTCCGTCGACTACCGGATGGCGCCTGAACACCCCGCGCCGGTGCCGGTGCAGGACTGCGTGGACGCCACGACCTGGCTGGCGGACTCGGGTGACGTGCTCGGCGTCGATACCTCACGGATGGCGGTCGCCGGCGACTCCGCGGGTGCCAATCTCGCCGCCGTGGTCGCCCAGGTGATGCGCGATGCCGGGATGACGAATCTGCGTCACCAGGCGTTGATCTATCCGGCCACCGACCTCACGATGTCGTCGCCGTCGATCCGGGAGCACGCGAACGCCGCGATCCTCACCGAGCGCTCCATGCTCGCCTTCCGCGCGCACTACGCGCCGATCGGCGCCGACCTCACCGACCCGCTGCTGTCCCCGCTCTTCGGCCGGCTGACGGGACTCCCGCCTACGCTCGTGCAGACCGCCGACCTCGACCCGCTGCGCGACGACGGCATCCGCTACGCCGACGCGCTGCGCGCTGCGGGCGTTCGGGTACGCCTGACCAACTACCAACGGGTGCCGCACGGCTTCGCGACCTTCCCGTTCGCGACCCCGATCGGTCACCAACACCGCTGGGAACTTACTCACGAACTGCGGGCAGCGCTGCACGCGTGACCCGGCACGAGCGCCATCCGGGAGAATGCGGTGATGAGCCGACTCCTCCCCGCGGCGATCGATGTCGCCCTGGTCGTCGTCTTCGCCGCGCTCGGCCGGTGGTCGCACACCGAGGGTCTCGACATCGGCGGTGTGCTATGTACCGCTCTACCGTTCGTTGTCGGCCTCGCAGCAGGCTGGCTGCTCGCCGGCCTGATGCTCGACAGCGGGCCGCCGTCGGGGCAGTGGGGAGCCATCGTGGTGGTGTGCACGGTGCTGGTCGGGATGACGCTGCGCCACCTCGCTGACCAGGGTACGGCGCTGTCATTCGTCGTGGTCGCGACGACCGTGCTCGCGGCCCTGCTGCTCGGTTGGCGGCTCGCTGCCCGGCTCCTGGTCTCGTGACCGCCGCGGGTGCCCAACCGCCGTGCGCAGGCGCCGGGTCCTGACGCGTCCCGACCCTCAAAGCCCGGATTCACCAGGGCGATGGGCCCGCTGAGGGCGTGGTCGGACCTGGCGTCAGAGGTACTGACCGGTGTTGGCGACCGTGTTGATCGACTTGCCGGGTTCGGTGCCTTCCTTAGTCTTGATGAGGGTCCGGATGTAGACGATCCGCTCACCTTTCTTGCCCGAGATCCGCGCCCAGTCGTCGGGGTTGGTCGTGTTCGGCAGATCTTCATTCTCGCGGAACTCGTCGGTGCACGAGGCGATCAGATGCTCGATGCGTAGACCGCGCTGGCCGGTGTCGAGGAAGTCCTTGATGGCCATCTTCTTGGCCCGGTCGACGACGTTTTGGATCATCGCGCCGGAATTGAAGTCCTTGAAGTACAGAACCTCTTTGTCACCACCGGCATAGGTGACCTCGAGGAACCGGTTCTCTTCCTCCTCGGAATACATGCGCAGCACCGTGGCGTCGATCATCGCTTGGAGCGTCCTCTCCTCCGAGCCGTTGTTCTGATCGATGTCGTCAGCGTGCAGCGGCAGCCCAGAGACCAGGTACTTCGCGAAGATCTCCCGTGCGGCCTCGGCATCCGGACGCTCGATCTTGATCTTCACGTCGAGCCGTCCCGGACGCAGGATCGCCGGGTCGATCATGTCCTCACGGTTCGACGCGCCGATGACGATGACGTTCTCGAGGCCCTCGACACCATCGATCTCGGCGAGCAACTGAGGCACGATCGTGGTCTCGACATCGCTGGAGACCCCGGAGCCGCGAGTGCGGAACAGCGACTCCATCTCGTCGAAGAACACCACCACCGGGTACCCCTCGCTGGACTTTTCACGCGCCCGCTGGAAGATCAGCCGGATATGCCGCTCGGTCTCACCGACGTACTTGTTGAGCAACTCAGGACCTTTGATGTTGAGGAAGTACGACTTCCCCGGTGCCCTGCCCTCCTTCTCGGCGACCTTGCGCGACAGGGATGCCGCGACCGCCTTGGCGATCATCGTCTTGCCGCAGCCGGGCGGGCCGTAGAGCAGCACCCCCTTCGGCGGTTTGAGGCGGTGCTCGACGTAAAGGTCCGGGTGGAGGTACGGGAGCTCGACAGCGTCGCGGATGGCCTCGATCTGACCGGTGAGCCCGCCGATGTCGACGTAGTCGATATCGGGCACCTCCTCGAGCACGAGATCAGCCACCTCGGCCTTGTCGATCCGCTCGTAGACGAAACCGCTGCGGGACTCGAGCAGCAGCGCGTCACCAACTCGGATGGTCTGGTCGGCGAGCGAGGCCGCGACCCGACACACCCGCTCCTCGTCGGCCTGGGCCACGATGAGGACCCGGCCGTCGCTGAGCACCTCCTTGCACAGCACCACCTCACCGGTGACCTCGTACCCGCGGGCGGCGACGGCATTCATCGCCTCGTTGAGCATCACCTCGCGCCCCGGCGCGAGATCGTCGGCGTCGAGCGACGGGCTGACCGCGACGTGCATCTTGCGACCGCTGGTGAGGATGTCGATGGTGCCGTCGCCGAAGACCTCCACGATCGTGCCGTAAGCGGCCGGTGGCTGGGCGAGCCGGTCGACCTCGGACTTCAAGGTGACGATCTGCTCGCGGGCGTCACGCAAGGTGCGCACCAGCCGCTCGTTCTGCGCGGTGAGCGAAGCGATCTGAGAACGGACCTGAGCGAGTTCACCCTCCATCGACCGCAACTGGGTAGGCGAAACCTCGCCGCTTGCCCGGAGCGCCGCGAGTTCGGCCTCGAGCGAGCGGCGCTCGGCCTCGAGGCGCTCGCGGTTGCCCGGGTCGCCGGCCTGGGGCTGCTCGGAGGTCATGACTTTCACGATAGCTCGCGAGTCCGGCAGCAGACGTGGCGTGTCGGTCACCGAACGGCCACGACCGGCGTCATCCACTCAGCCGGTGAGGGTTACGTCACTCGTCCGTGGACGACTCGGCGTGGCGGAGGTGTCTGCGCACCCGCTTCTCGGACGGCACCCGCTCACCGACGTTCTCCGAGGTCCAGTCGGCCGCCTCGGCACGCTCGGCGGTGACGTAGCCGCCGCCGGGGCGACGCTTACGCAGCGGCGGCGAGACACCCGGCGCGAGCCGCCGCGTCGTGATGAGAAACCCGGTATGCCCGTGCATCCGGTGCTGTGGCCGCACGGCGAGACCTTCGAGGTGCCAGCCGCGCACCAGCGACTCCCACGCCTGCGGCTCGGTGAACGTGCCATGGTCGCGCATCGCCTCAGCCACTTTGGACAGTTGCGTGGTCGTCGCGACGTAACAGATGAGCACTCCGCCCGGGACCAGCGCGTCAGCAACGACGTCGAGGCACTCCCACGGAGCGAGCATGTCGAGGACCACCCGGTCGACCGAACCTGGCGTCGTCGCCTCAGGTAGGGATGCTGCGAGGTCACCGACCGTGACCGACCACGCCGGGTGGTCGCGCCCGAAGAAGTCGTGCGCATTGGCGCGCGCGATGGCGGCGAAGTCGTCGCGCCGCTCGAAGGACAGCAGCCGCCCGGACTCGCCCACCGCCCGCAGCAGCGACATCGACAGCGCCCCGGAACCGACGCCCGCCTCGACGACGACCGCGCCGGGAAAGACGTCGGCCATCGTGACGATCTGCCCGGCATCCTTGGGGTACACCACCGCGGCGCCGCGCGGCATCGACATCACGTAGTCCGGCAGCAGCGGTCGCAGCGCGAGGTACTCGACGCCGGCGGTGTTGGTGATGGTCGAACCGTCGGGCGCGCCGACGAGGTCGTCGTGCAGGAGGTGCCCGCGATGGGTGTGGAACTGCTTGCCGGGGCTGAGCGTGATGGTGTGCAGCCGCCCTTTGGGATCGGTGAGTTGCACGCGGTCCCCGGCTGCGAACGGGCCTCGCCGCAGCACGGCACCAGTGGCGGTCATGGCGGGGAGTCTAGGTGTCGCCCGCCGGCTCTGAGGCCACCGACGCGACCCTGCCGCCGGCCCTCTCGACCCAGACCGCCAGCGCCTGGTCGCGAGCGAGTCATGGCGCCGCCACCACCGCCGCGCGAGCCCACGGTGGGACGGCGGTCGCCATCCGTTACGTACACTCGGCACGAGGTCAGTGGAGGGGAATCATCATGTCCGGTCCGATGTCGACACGCACTTCGCCAACAGGCCCACCGCGCGTCGAACCCGTCACAACCGTGGCCAACGGCATCACGGTCGTCCGGACTCTGGTCGCCGTCGCACTCGGTGTCGTCGCCATCACCACGGCGGACATGTGGCTGCTGGTCGCGGGGTACGCCGTGTACTGGATAGGCGACATGCTCGACGGCGCAGCGGCCCGGTGGCTCGACCAGGAAACCCGAAACGGGGCGGTGTTCGACATCATCTGCGACCGGGCCTGCACCTGCCCGCTCGCGGCGGCGTACCTCGTCCAGTCGCCGGATGCTGCGCTCCCCCTGGGGGTCTTCCTCGTCCAGTTCATGGTGCTCGACTGCATGCTCAGTCTGGCGTTCCTGTACTGGCCGATCTCTGGGCCGAACGAGTTCTACCGGGTCGACGCGCTGGTGCATCGGCTGAACTGGAGTCCGGTCGCGAAGGCCACCAACACGGCGCTGGTGATCGTGCTGGTCATCACCGGTCAGGTACTCGCCGCCACGATCGCCGCAGTCGTGGTGCTCGGGGTCAAGGTGTGGTCGGCGCACCGCGTCCTTCGACTGCTCCGGGAGCGCGCGTCGTGAACGACCTGGGCACCGGCGCCGTCCCGGTGCTCCTCGCCCTCGGATTCGGCGGACTGTCCGCGCTGGTCCCGGTGCTCAACGCGGAGGCATTCCTGCTGGCAAGTGCCGCCGTCGCGCCTACCACCGCCGTGCAGTTCGCCCTGGTCGCAGCACTCGGCGTCGGGCAGACCGCAGGCAAGGTTGTGCTCTTCCTCGCGGCTCGGCGCGGCCGCGAACTGCGGGCTGGCCGGCCGCGTCGCCCGCGTCGCCAGCGGGGGCGGTTGCAGCAGCGGCTCGGCATCCTCGGTGCGCGCGCCCTGGCCCTCCTCGACCGCCCGGCTCCGGCCGCTGGAGTCCTGGTGGCCAGTGCCTCGGTCGGGATTCCGCCGCTGGCGGTCACCTCGGTTGCCGCAGGAACTCGCACCACACCACTCTGGCTGTTTGTGGGCTGCACCCTGGTCGGCCGGGTGGCCCGGTTCGCCGCCCTGGCGACGCCGGTGGTGTTGGCCCGTTGAGCCCTCCGGCGGGGACCTCCGGAACGGAGCCTCACTGCGGCGGCAGGCTCGACCCCGTGTGACAGTGCCGTCAGCGATTCTCCAACACGGCACGCGCCGCCGAGTCGAGGCGAGCGGCGGTGACGACGCCACGCAGCGATCCTTGGTCGAGCACCACGACCAACCCCTGGGTACCAACCGCCATGGCGCCGAGCACCTGTTCGACGTCCGCACCGGGAGTGAGTTCGATGAGGGACTCCGCCGGGAGGCGCACCACGAGCGACGACACCGGGGTGGCAGGCGGCAGCATCCGCAGATCGACACCGTCATTGCCCCCGCGCGGCAGCACCAGCACCGGGCGACCGTGCTCGTCCGGCGCGAGGACCACCGCCTCGGACCCGGCCACCTGGCCGACTGGAGTCGACGGCTCGACGAGGGTCGCCGGCTCGAGCAGGTCGGCCACTCGGATCCTGGCGACCAGCCGCTCGAGCGGGGCGCGCTGGATGGCGGCGGTGGCGCCGCTCCACAAGATCCACGCCATCACCAACGACAGCATCAGCGGCACCAGATCAGGGTCGCCGCGCAGCACCGGCCAGACCGCGAAGGCTGCGGCAACTCCGACGGCCACCATCCGGCCGACCCAGCCGGCGACGGTGAGGCCGAGGTCCCGCCGCCCGGTGGCCCACCAGACCAGGGCCTGGACGGCGGCACCGCCGTCGAGCGGCAGCCCGGGAAGCAGATTGAACACCGCCAACAGCGCATTCATGATGAAGAACGCCGAGGCGAACTCGGATGCCGGGAACGGCAGGGTCACCGTGGCGGCGTAGCCGGCCGCGGCGAGTGCCGCGTTGGCGGCTGGGCCACTGAGCGCCACGGTTGCATGCCGACCCGGGGTGGTGCCGGTGCCGTCGTAGGCGGTGTGGCCGCCCCAGAGCGTGGCGACGATCTGATGCACTCGGAATCCGAGCAGCCGCGCCGAGACTGCGTGAGCGCCTTCGTGGATCACTACGGCGAGCAGGATGGCGACGACGAGCCACGCGGCGTACGCGAGCGCCGTCCCGGTACCCAGGATGCGCCCGGTACTCCAGCCACTCCACGCGATGAACGCGCCGAGCAGCAGCCAGGTACGGTCGAGGTAGACCGGAACGCCGGTGATCGACCCGAGGCGTACAGCACCGGCGGGCGGTGACGGCACAGCGGACACGCCCCGACCCTACGTGACCTCGGACGGCATACTGACGTCCTAGCGACCCCGCCCTGCAGCCTCGTCCAGGAACGCCACTCGTGACCCTCCAGCACCGCAACCTCCAGCACCGACCGGACGCCACCGGGCTGCTCACTGCTGCCCTGCGCGAGCGCGTCCTCGTGCTCGACGGCGCGATGGGCACGATGATCCAGGATGCCGGGCTCGCCGAAGCCGACTACCGCGGCGAGCGGTTCGCCGACCACGACAGCGACCTGGCCGGCAACAACGACCTGCTGTCGATCACCCGGCCGGACGTCATCCGGTCGATCCACCGCGCCTACCTCGAGGCTGGTGCCGACCTCGTCGAGACCAATACGTTCAACGCGCAACGGATCTCGCTCGCCGACTACGGGATGTCGGATCTCGCCTACGAGATGAACGCCGCCGCGGCCGCGCTGGCCCGGGCCGAGGCCGACGCGATGACCGAGCGCACCCCCGACCGGCCGCGCTGGGTGCTCGGCGCGCTCGGCCCGACCAACCGCACGGCATCCATCTCCCCCGACGTCGGCGACCCGGGCGCGCGCAACGTGACCTTTGACGAGCTCGTCGAGGCTTACCACGAGCAGGCCCGCGGCCTGGTCGACGGTGGCGCCGACGCCCTCCTGGTCGAGACCATCTTCGACACCCTCAACGCCAAGGCCGCGGTGTTCGCGCTGGAGACGCTCTTCGAGGAGCACGGCCGACGCTGGCCGGTGCTGATCTCGGGCACCATCACCGATGCCTCGGGCCGCACGCTCTCGGGCCAGGTGGCCGAGGCGTTCTGGTACTCGGTGCGGCACGCTCGGCCGCTGTCGATCGGGCTGAACTGCGCGCTCGGCGCGTCCGACCTGCGGGCCTACGTGGCCGAACTGTCCCGACTCGCCGACTGCTTCGTCAGCGCGCACCCGAACGCCGGGCTACCGAACGCGTTCGGCGAGTACGACGAGACACCCGAGGCGATGGCCGAGGTCGTCGGCGAGTTCGCGTCATCCGGCCTGGTCAACATCGTGGGCGGGTGCTGCGGCACCACTCCGGACCACATCGCGGCCATCGCCAAGACCGCCTCGGATGCCGCGCCACGGCATCCGGCGCTGCTCGCCCCGGCGTTGCGGCTGGCCGGGTTGGAACCGCTCGTCGTCGACGAGGGCAGCCTGTTCGTCAACGTCGGCGAGCGCACCAACATCACCGGGTCGGCGCGGTTCCGCCGGCTCATCCAAGACCAGGACTACGGCACCGCCCTTGGCGTGGCTCGCCAACAGGTGGAGTCGGGCGCCCAGGTCATCGACGTCAATATGGACGAGGGGATGATCGACGGCGTCGCCACCATGGACCGCTTCCTCAGGCTGGTCGCGTCCGAGCCGGACATCTGCCGGGTGCCGCTGATGGTCGACTCCAGCAAGTGGGCGGTCATCGAGGCCGGGCTGAAGGTCACCCAGGGCAAGCCGATCGTCAACTCGATCTCGATGAAGGAGGGCGAGGAGCCGTTCCTCGCCCAGGCCCGGCTGGCGCGCAAGTACGGCGCGGCGGTGGTGGTGATGGCGTTCGACGAGCAGGGTCAGGCCGACAGCCTCGAGCGCCGGAAGGAGATCTGCGGGCGCGCGTACCGGCTGCTCACCGAGCAGGTCGGGTTCCCCGCCGAGGACATCGTCTTCGACCCGAACATCTTCGCGGTGGCCACCGGCATCGAGGAGCACGCCGCGTACGGCACCGACTTCATCGAGGCGACCCGCTGGGTCAAGGAGCACCTGCCGGGGGCGCTGGTGTCCGGCGGGGTCTCGAACGTGTCGTTCAGCTTCCGCGGCAATACCGCTGTGCGAGAGGCGATCCACGCGGTGTTCCTCTTCCACGCCGTCAGGGCAGGCATGGACATGGGCATCGTCAACGCCGGTGCGCTGCAGCCCTACGACACCGTCGACGCCGAGTTGCGCGAGCGCATCGAGGATGTCGTGCTGAACCGCCGCCCGGACGCCACCGAGCGGCTGCTCGAGGTGGCCGAGCGGTACCGGGCGGATGCCGCGGAGGCGGACCCCGCGGCCGAGGAGTGGCGCGGCCTGCCGGTCCGCGAGCGCATCACCCACGCCCTGGTCAAGGGCCTCGACGAGCACGTGGTCGACGACACCGAGGAGTTGCGGCTCGAGATCGACGCCGCGGGCGGCCGGCCGCTCGAGGTGATCGAGGGCCCGCTGATGGACGGCATGAACGTCGTGGGCGACCTGTTCGGCGACGGGAAGATGTTCCTCCCCCAGGTGGTGAAGTCGGCCCGGGTGATGAAGAAGGCGGTCGCCCACCTGGTGCCGTATATCGAGGCCGAGCAGGACGGCGCGGCCCGCCGCAGCAACGGCGTGGTGGTCACCGCGACGGTCAAGGGCGACGTGCACGACATCGGCAAGAACATCGTCGGCGTGGTGCTGCAGTGCAACAACTACGACGTCGTCGACCTCGGCGTCATGGTGCCGACCCAGCGGATCCTCGACAAGGCCAAGGAGGTGAACGCCGACGTCATCGGGCTCTCCGGTCTCATCACGCCGAGCCTGGACGAGATGGTGCGGGTCGCCGCCGAGATGCAGCGGCAGGGCTTCACCGTGCCGCTGCTGCTCGGTGGGGCCACCACTTCGCGGGCGCACACCGCGGTCAAGGTCGACGGCCAGTACGGCGGCCCGGTGGTGTGGGTCAAGGACGCCTCGCGGTCAGTGCCGGTGGTGAGCAAGTTGCTGTCCGACGACCAGCGGCCGGTGTTCCTCGAGGGCATCGACAAGGAGTACGACTCCATCCGGGCCCGGCACGCGGCGAAGGCGACCGAGCGACCGCTCGCACCACTCGCCGAGGCCCGTTCTGCGGCAACGGTGTTCGATTGGGCGGCGTACCGGCCGCTGCGGCCGCACCTGCTGGCGCAGCAGGCCGGCGACCGGTGGAGCGGGCCGCCCGACACCCACTGGCACCGCGCCGCCACCCAGTTCACCCGGGTGTTCGACGATGTGCCGGTGGGCGAGCTGCGGCCCTACATCGACTGGACGCCGTTCTTCAGCGCCTGGGAGATCAAGGGCCGCTACCCCGACGTGGTCAACAACCCGGCCACCGCGGATGCCGCGCGGCGGCTGCTCGACGACGCCCAGCGGATGCTCGATCTGATGGAGCGAGAGCACTGGGTCAGCCCACGCGGCGTTGCTGGCATCTTCCCGGCCGCCTCGGTCGGTGACGACCTCGAGGTCTACGCCGACGAGGCGCGCGGCTCGGTGCTGACCACGCTGCACCACCTTCGCCAGCAGGGCCGGCACCGTGCCGGCGTGCCGAACAAGTGCCTCGCCGACTTCGTGGCACCACGCGAGAGCGGCGTGGCCGACCACGTCGGTGCGTTCTCGGTGACCGCCGGTCTCGGGCTGCAGGACCGGCTCGCGGCGTTCAAAGCCGAGCTCGACGACTACTCGGCGATCCTGCTCGAGTCGCTCGCCGACCGACTGGCCGAGGCGTTCGCCGAGCGGCTGCACCAGCGGGTGCGCCGTGAGGTGTGGGGTTACGCGCCCGATGAGCGGCTGACCGGCGAGGAACTGATCGCCGAGCGGTACCGCGGCATCCGGCCGGCCCCGGGCTACCCGGCCTGCCCGGACCACACCGAGAAACTGACCCTGATGGCGTTGCTCGGCGGTGAGGAGCGCACCGGCATCCGACTCACCGAGTCGATGGCGATGTGGCCGGGCGCGTCGGTGTCGGGCTGGTACTTCGCGCACCCGGAGAGCCAGTACTTCGTGGTGGGCCGGCTCGGCCGCGACCAGGTCGAGGACTACGCAGCGCGCAAGGGCTGGGACCTGCGCACCGCCGAACGCTGGCTCGGCCCCAACCTCGGCTACCAGCCCGACGACTGACCCTGGTGGCTGCGTCCCTGCGATGTCGGCCGGGCGGCCTAGCCTGGCCGACGTGACCCCCGCCCTGTCGCCGAGCCGTGCGGCCGACTTCAAGCAGTGCCCGCTGCTGTTCCGGTTCCGCACCATCGACCGGCTCGAAGGTCCACCCTCGGCGGCAGCGGCCCGGGGCACGCTCGTGCATGCCGTGCTCGAGCACCTCTTCGACCTCCCGGCGGCGCAGCGCACCCCGGAGGCGGCGGCATCCCTGCTCGAGCCGCGCTGGCGGGCCCTCGTCGAGCAGCGGCCCGAACTCGCCGACATGCTCACCGACGATGCGCTCACCGAGGAGGAGTGGCTCACTGGAGCACACCCACTGGTGGAGCAGTGGTTCGACCTCGAGGACCCGACCCGGCTCGAGCCCGAGGCCCGAGAACTCTACGTCGAGACCGAGATCGACGGGTTGACCCTGCGCGGCTACGTCGACCGGCTCGACGTCGCGCCGGACGGCGCGATGCGGGTGGTCGACTACAAGACCGGCCGCTCCCCGCGGGAGGCGTTCGAGGCCAAGGCGCTGTTCCAGATGAAGTTCTACGCGCTGGTGCTGTGGCGGCTCCGCGGCGAGGTCCCGCGGATGCTCCAGCTCGTCTACCTCGGCAATGGTGAAGTGGTGCGGTACGCCCCCGAGGAGCGTGACCTGCTCGCGGTCGAGCGCAACGTCAGGGCGATCTGGGATGCCGTGGTGCGCGCCGCCCGCAGCGGCGACTGGCGACCGCGGCGCAGCCGACTATGCGACTGGTGCGACTTCCGCGACCTCTGCCCGGAGTTCGGCGGCACTCCCCCGCCGCTGCCGGAGAGCGCCCACCTCATCGCGCTCGACCCGGCCCGCTCGGGTGGGCTCCTGCTCGCCGACGACTGACGGCCGTCTCCAGAGGCGAACGGGCTTGCCGGCCGAACGGGCCACAGGTCGCGACGATACGTTGCCGCTCAACGAGGTTCGTTGACCGCGAGCCTTGCCGACCTAGCGGCGCCCGCGCCTCGCGACCGCGCCGGCCCGGTCGCCTCGCGGAGGTGCGCGGGCGTCATCCCCACCAGGGAGGCAACCCGAACAGCGCCGTCGGTAGGCGGTACGTCGACCGCGCACGGCACGGCGAGGGTCGGCACCCCGGCGGCGACGGCGGAACACACCCCGGTGGGCGAGTCTTCGATGGCTACGGCGTCGGCTGGGTCGACGCCGAGTCGTTCGGCGGCCAGGCGGTAAGGCTCGGGGTGCGGCTTACCGTGCGTCACCTCGTCACCGGTGACCACCGCGGCGAAGGTACCGGGCGGCAACTGACCCACCACGGCGTCGGCGAGGCTGCGCCACGACATCGTGACCAACGCGTTCGGCACCCCGGAATCGACCAGCGCGGCGAGCAGCTCACGCGCCCCGGGGCGCCATGGCACGTGGTCACGCACTCGGGCGGCGACGCGTACCAGCAGTTCCTCGACGATGCGCTCCGGCTCCCAGGTCACCGCTGAACGGTCGCGGATCAGCCGCGCCGAGACGTACAGGTCTTTGCCGACCAACTGGTGGGCGAACTCATCACTCCACGTGCCGCCGTGCTCGTCGACGATGCCGCGCTCGGCGTCGAACCAGTACGGCTCGGTGTCGACAAGGGTTCCGTCCATGTCCCAGAACACGGCCGCGGGCAGCGTCATGAACGGTGAGTCTAGGGAGCCGTAGGGTGGTCGACACCACGGGTATCGGCCCGTGGAGGAGGAGGAGGACGCGTGATCGAACTGGAGGACCTCGGCGAACTCGACGAACCGGTGATGATCGCGGCGTTCGAGGGGTGGAACGACGCCGGGGAGGCCGCCAGTTCAGTGCTCGAACACCTCGCTGACCTGTGGGGGGCCGAGGTCGTGGCGGCGATGGACCCGGAGGACTACTACGACTTCCAGGTGAACCGGCCGCGGGTGCTCATCGACGGCGGGCAGCGCCGGATCAGTTGGCGCACCACCCGCATCCTGGTCGCCACCGACACTCCACTCGGGCGCGACGTCATCCTCGTGCAGGGGGTGGAGCCGTCGTTCCGGTGGCGGGCGTTCGCGATCGAGTTGATGGAACTCGCTCAGGCCACCGATACGTCGATGGTGGTGACGCTCGGCGCGTTGATGGCCGACGTGGCGCACTCACGGCCGATCCCGGTCACGGCCACCTCCGACAACGAGGACACCCGCCACCGGCACGACCTCGAGATGAGCACCTACGAGGGGCCCACCGGCATCGTCGGTGTCGTCGCGGATGCCGCGGTGCAGGTGGGGCTGTCGTCGGTGTCGGTGTGGGCGGCGGTGCCGCATTACGCCGGGCACAGCCCGTCGCCGAAGGCGAGCCTGGCGCTGG
>JBOFJB010000169.1:0-3613 GCA_051650465.1 Dermatophilaceae bacterium
ACCGGCATCCGCGGCCGGGTGAGACCGTCACCGGCGAGGGCCTGCGCCGGCTCGCCGGTGGCAAGGGCGCGAACCAGGCGGTTGCTGCTGCGCGCGCCGGAGCGGCGGTGTCGATGGTCGGGTGTCTCGGTGACGACGCCGGCGGAGCCGCCTACTTCGCCCGTCTGGAGCGGATGCGGGTCGACGTCTCGGCCGTGCGAGTCGTTGACGGGGTGTCGACGGGACACGCCGTCGTCGTGATCGACGGAGGTGGTGAGAACAGCATCGTCGTGGTGCCCGGCGCAAACTCGCGGCTCGATCACCGGGAGGTCGAGGCCGTTGACACCCTCGGGCCCGGCGACGTGCTGCTCGTGCAGCTCGAGGTGCCGCGCGAGGTCGTCTGCGCCGCGGTGCGCCGGGCGTCGAGCCGGGGTGCCCGGGTCGTGCTCAATGTCGCGCCGTACGGGTCGCTGCCCGGTGACGTGCTCGCGCTGGCCGACCCGGTGGTCGCCAACGAGCACGAGATGGCGGCGCTCGCCGAGGCCGGCACGGTCCCGGCATCCCTGCTCGTGACGTTCGGTGCGCACGGTGCCTCGTGGGATGGCGCGACCTTCCCGGCGGTGCTCGTGCCGCCCGCGGAGGTGGTCGACACCACGGGCGCCGGCGACGCCTTCTGCGGCGCGCTCGCAGCGGCGCTGGCCCGCGGCGCCGACCGCGACGATGCGATGGATGCCGGGCTACGAGCCGGGGCGGATGCCGTGCGCCACGCGGGTGCCCAGCCCCACCCGGAGATCTGAGCCGAGAGTTTTCCCGCCACACAGGGTTGCCGATTTGGCGCGAGGCACCTGAATACTTGGGTTGCGTCGCGCCGGGTTCGCGCCGGGGGCGAGCGAGATGCGGGCGGGTGACCGCCCGGTGACCCGGTCACCGAGCCCGCCCGGATGGTCCCGCCCCTGAGCCGACGCGCAGCAGCAGGGGCAGGGCGAGCGCGGCACCGATGCCGGCAGCGGCCACGGCCGGCAGGCCACCCAGCGCCCAGGCGGCGTAGACCGCGAAAGTGGCGATCTCGACCCCCAGTCCGGCGACCGAGGTGACCGTGGCGCGGGCAGCGCCGTCGATACGGTGCTGGAGCCTGGCCTCGGTCACGACGAGCACCACGTGGTAGAGGCCGTAGCCGAGACAGACCGCCGCAATACCGGCGAGCGGGGTGCCGAGGAGGCCGCCTGCCCCGAGCGCAGCCATCGCGAGCGCGAGCAGGAACGCTAGGGCGATCGGCCGCAGCCGCTCGGCACGGCCGGCGAGCGCGGAGCCGAGCGCGCTAGCCACGCTGATCGGCACCATGGCGAGGGGCACCAGCGCGAGCGGGACGCCGAGCCTGGCGGTCACCAACGGGAAGTACTCCTCCACGGCATCGATGCCGCCGACGAGCGCGACGGCCACAACGCCGCCGCGCACCAGCCGGTGCCCGGCGGACTCTCGCACACCCGCGCGAAGAGTGTCGAGGTAGCCGAACCCGTCCGGGGTGTTCTCAGGCGCCGCACCGGCCGGCGTTGGCTCGGGCAAGGTAGTCGCGACGGCGGCGGCGAGCAGGCACACCGCGACGCTCACCCAGCCCACGAGCGTGTACCCGCCGAGGGGGAACAGCACCGTTGCGAGGAGGGCGACCGGCGGCTCGGAGAGCAGGGTGGCCGCGCCCACCCAGCCGTTCGCGCGGGTGTAGTCGTGGCGGGCGCCGACGAGGGCGAGCCCGTCGTAGAGCAAGGCCTCCCGGGCGCCCGACATCAACGCGCCGCCGATGCCCCAGAGCACGAACCCGGCCGCGAAGCCGGCGAACCCGGGCAGCGTCACCCACAGCAGGTAGCCCGCTGCCTGGAGGACGCTGGCGGCGACGAGGGCGGTGCGCCGTCCGAAGCGGTCGGCCAGCGAGCCGGACGGCACCTCCGCCACGACTGACGTCGCCGACCAGATCGCGAACAGCACCGAGATCTGCGCTTCTGAGAGACCGCTGTCCGCGAAGAAGAGGGCGTACAGGGGGTAGATCGGCACGGTGTCGGCCAGCAGCGCCCAGCCGACCATCCGACGCACGAGCGGCCGGGCGGCGGGGGTGATGGTTCGGCGTCAACCGGGCATGAACCGGAGCGTAGCCGTGCTGCGGCGGGCGGGCGAGTGGATTCAGGCGGGGTCGACGACCAGCGCGGTCTGCTGGCCGGCGACCCGGGTGAGCACGACGGTGGCCTGCTCGCCGTCGCCGGCTTTGCGTCCGATCCGTAGGTCGTGCCGCAGTTCGTCGTCGTCGAGCCGGATGCCGCGTTTCTTGACGGTCAGCCCCGTGACCCCGTGCTCCGACAGCCAGCCGCGCAGCGTCTTCACGGTGAACGGCATCGCCTCACGTACCGCGTACCGACGCGCGTACGGCACGTCGACCTCTGCTTGGGACACGACGTACCCCAGTCCTTGCTCCACTTCGCAGCCGAGGGTCGCCGCGGTGAGCGCCCCGAGCAGGCCGGCCTGGGTGACCGCGCGGTCGGGCTCGTACAGCCATGGCCCGACCGACTCCAGGTCCTCGACCACCGGGATGTCGGGCTCGGCCATTGTCTCGTCTACCTCGACCGGCGCCCGGCCGGGCCCGAGCACTCGAGCGCTGCGCCCCGGGCGTTGAGTGAGTGGCCCCCACCAGACCGTGCACTCGAGCACGTCGCCGCCGTAGGAGGTCCACTGTGCCTCGGTACCGAGCGGGATGACGTCGTGCGGCATCGACGGTGACAGTTTGGCGCCGGTGGCCGGCACTGCCGTGGCCACCTCGACGACGAAATCCCATGTCGGCCGGATCTCGTCGAGCCGGAAGACCCGTTTGACCCGGCCGTTCTGGTCGGTGCTCCCGGGCACCCGGCGAGCCGGGTCGAGCCAGGCGCCGACGCGCGAGCGCAGCGGGTCGTGTGGCGCGACGAACTCCTCGGCCAGCCCTTCGCGGGCGCGTGAGTCCGGCCACGGCCTCAGGTTGATGTCGGCGACGGCCGCGGTGACCGGGTCGATGTCGACGCCCCGCACGGTCACCCCGAGTGCCGACATCGCCACGGCGTCGCTGCCGATGCCGCATCCGAGGTCGTGCACCGTGGCGAGGCTGGCGTTGTAGAAGCGGCCGGCGTGGGTGGCCGCGACTTCGAGCCGGGATGCCTGCTCGAGCCCGTCCGCAGTGAACAGGAGGTCGCCCGCGAACTCGCCGAACTTCGCCACCGCGCGGGCCCGGAGTCGGTGCTGAGTGAGGAGCGCGGCGGCGAACTCCGCGGTGTGGCCGTGCCGTCGCAGCAGGTTGAGCACGGGCATGACAGTGTCGTCCTCGTAAGGCGGGAGCGACTTCAGCAACGCCTGGCTGTCGGGCGCGCCGAGCGCCCGCACAATGCCGACGTCCACGACACGTCATCCTGCCACTGCTGTCCCAATGGCTACTGGCCGGGCGCAGGTTCGGTGGCCGATCGGCTGCCCGCCTGGCACTCAAGTTGACCGAGTGCCAACGACGAACCTAGATTTGGCCTCCTGGCACTCGCCCTCGGTGAGTGCCAACGCGAGCCCGGTCCACTATCGACCCCCGCGACGGCGAGAGCGGCCCGGACGCGTCAGTCCCGTCCACTTCGAC
>JBOFJB010000170.1:0-1607 GCA_051650465.1 Dermatophilaceae bacterium
GACTGCAGTGTTGGCGTCCAGGATGTCCCAGTGGTCGTCCAGGAGGAGTGCCGGATAGGGAATGTGCGCATCGAGGAGGTCGCGCAGCCCCTGCATGACCATCTCCACCCCCGGGTCGCGCACGGTGTGGTCGTGGTGCCGGGGCGCGTACCCGCCGAGGAGGAGGAGCCGGTCCCGTTCTCGCAGTGGCACATCGAGATGGTCGGCCAGACGGATGATCATCTCTGGGGACGGACGCGCCCTGCCGGTCTCCACCCTGCTCAGGTGTCGACCGGAGACGCCGGAGATGTCGGACAGCTGCTGTTGGCTCAGGCGCCGTCGTTCCCGCCAGGTTCGCAGAAGAGGACCGACCGCGGTCGCTGCGGCGGGATGCTCGTTCACGAGTGTCACGGTAGATGCACCGGAGCCTCCGCCATGACCTCCGAGGTCATGGCGGAGCTGTCGTGCCGGGGCGACGCTGGGCCGACCGAAGTTCCCCGCCGGGGGTCGTCTGGAGGAAGTCGTGGAAGATGTGAGAAGCGCCTACCTATCCACCTGGAACGCGAGCGGCGAGCAGCGTCATGAGCTGCTCCGGCAGTACTGGTCGGCAGACGCCAGATACGTCGACCCACTCGTCGAGGTCGTCGGGCGCGCGGCGTTGGCCAACACGATGGACGCAGCGAACGCAGGGTTCCCCGGCTTGTTGTTCTCCCCCCTGGGCGAGGTCGACGGCCACCACGGTCGGTGCCGGTTCCGCTGGGGCCTGGGGGAGGTCGGAGGCGAGCCGGTCGTCACCGGCTTCGACGTCGTCGTCCTCGACGACTCCGGGCTCATCGCCGATGTCCACGGCTTCCTCGACGACGAGGCGGACATCGACGTCGCCACGAGCGGGCGCGGCTACGCGGTGGGCTACCTGCGAGACGTCCGGATCGGACCCGAGATCCTCACGTACATGGAGCGGATCGAGCGCACGTTCGCATCCTTCGGTGGCCGATGGCTCGTCCACGGGTCCGAACCGGAGGTGGTCGAGGGCCACCTTCCGGGAGCAGTCGTCATCCTCGAGTTCCCCTCCGTGAACGCAGCGCGCTCCTGGTACCGATCCGGGTCCTACCAGGAGATCGTCGACCTCCGTGCCAGCCGGTCGCATTCGACGTTGGCCCTGCTCTCCGGCGTGCCGTCCGGGTACCGCGCAGCGCACACCATCGCCACGCTGACCGCTAGCGACTGAGCGGTCGGAGAGCATCGTGACGAGGTCGCGACGCCGGATCGCGGCGACTCCCGGGCTGGGGTCGCCACGTACGGTGCGCGCGGAGACCGCCGCTGCCTCGGGATACGGTCAGCCGGTGCACCGTCGGTGACGTCGAGAAGGTGGAACCCCGAGTTGCCGTGGACGAACGGGATACCGCCCACGCCTAGGATCGGTGTCCATGAAGGTGCTCTCCGCTGTCGCCTGGCCGTACGCCAACGGCCCGCGCCACCTCGGCCACGTCGCCGGGTTCGGTGTGCCGTCCGACGTGTTCAGCCGGTACATGCGGATGGCGGGGCACGACGTGCTCATGGTGAGCGGCTCCGACGAGCACGGCACCCCCATCCTCGTGCTCGCCGACCAGGCCGGGGTCAGCCCGCGT
>JBOFJB010000171.1:0-5706 GCA_051650465.1 Dermatophilaceae bacterium
ACATCTACAACCGGCTCCTCAAGGAGCGCATCATCTTCCTCGGCTCCGACGTGCGCGACGACAACGCGAACGCGATCTGCGCCCAGATGCTGCTGCTCGCGGCGGAGGACCCCGCGAGGGACATCTGGCTCTACATCAACAGCCCCGGTGGCTCCGTCACTGCGGGTATGGCGATCTTCGACACCATGCAGTGGGTTCCCAACGACGTCGCCACGGTAGCGATGGGCATGGCGGCCTCGATGGGGCAGTTCCTGCTCTCGGCCGGCACTCCCGGTAAGCGGTACGCCACCCCGCACGCGCGGGTGATGATGCACCAGCCAAGCGGCGGTATCGGCGGTACAGCATCCGACATCAAGATCCAGGCGGAGCAGCTTCTGCACATCAAGAAGCAGATGGCGGGGCTCATCTCGCAGCACACCGGCCAGGACGTCGAGCAGATCGAGAAGGACTCTGACCGGGACCGGTGGTTCACCGCCGACGAAGCCAAGGACTACGGGTTCGTTGACCACGTCATCACCCGCGCTGACATGGCCGGCCCGGGCCGCGACAACCCGGTCACCGCCGATTGACCCGGCTTCGGACGACGCCAGCAACGACGTGAGAGAAGAGACCATGGACGCCAACCTGACCGGCCGGCCGCACGTGCCTAGCCCGAGCAGCCGCTACATTCTGCCGCAGTTCGAGGAGCGCACCTCTTACGGCATGAAGCGGCTCGACCCGTACACCAAGTTGTTCGAGGACCGCATCATCTTCCTCGGGGTGCAGGTCGACGATGCCTCCGCCGACGACGTCATCGCTCAGTTGGTCGTCCTCGAGTCTCAGGACCCCGACCGCGACATCCTCATGTACATCAACAGCCCGGGCGGCTCGTTCACCGCGATGACCGCCATCTACGACACGATGCAGTACATCCGCCCTGACGTGCAGACGTTCGTCATCGGGCAGGCGGCCTCCGCTGCCGCGGTGCTGCTCGGCGCCGGCGCGAAGGGCAAGCGGTTCGCGCTGCCGAACAGCCGGGTGCTCATCCATCAGCCGGCGATTGAAGGTACTGGCGGCATGGCGTCGGACCTGGAGATCACCGCCAACGAGATCCTGCGGATGCGGGAATGGCTCGAGGAGACCATCGCGAGCCACTCGGGCCGCGCAGTCGAGGACGTCCGCCGGGACATCGAGCGCGACAAGATCCTGTCCGCCGAGGGAGCCAAGGAGTACGGCCTCATCGACGAGGTACTGGCATCCCGCAAGGCCAGCGTGGTCTGACCGTTGCGACGGACCCGTCATCCCCGACCGGATGACGGGCACGTCGCCTCCTCCCGATGCCGTCCGCGCACCAGCCGCCGTCCCCGCTCAGGCGTCGGTGACGAGCGCGACCGCGAGTTCTCCGGCGCGGGGGCGCCATCCCCCGCTTCTGGGTAGTCAACTCCGGGAGCACCTCGACTCATGTTCAGACTCTGACCCGGATGCCGTGCCGCGGGCCGCACGATCGACCGTCCGACCGTGCCGACATCGGTGCACGGGCTGACCCGACCGAGCTGGCTGCTTACCGAAGGCCGGTTGTCCATAGGTCGTAGCATCCGTCGGGCCGTACGGCCGGAGCTTGGCCGATAGGCAACCCGCGGTGTGTCGAGCGACCTAGTCTCGCAGCGACATCCGGTGCCGTGGAGACCCCAGGGGCCGGCGGACGACACGTGGAGACGACTGATGCCGGCACGACGATCCCGGGCGCGCCTGGTCGCCCTCTTCGCCGCGACCGTAGTGACGACCGGCGCCGCGGCAGCAGCACCCTGGCCGGCGTGCCGTGGACGCCGACCTCCGCTGCCCGCGCTGACGCTGGCACATCCGCCCGCGACGCGGATCGGCCCGGGCCGCCCGACCTCGGGCCAGTCCAACGGGTCGAACGTCCGACCGTGTCGCGGTACTGACCGGCCGGCCGCACCCCACAGGTGCGGTCCCGTCATCCGACACCTGAGGCTTTGCGCTCACAGCGAACGGGCGCGACGCGCGCACCGCGCCGGGGCTTGAATGAGTGCGGTGGCCGCCGTCGGCGGGTAGCGTCGGCGTCGTTGTCCGTCATGACAGGTGTACGTCGCCAGATGTCCGCAGGGAGAAGGGTGCATCCGTGGCACGCGTGGGCGAGACCAGTGACTTGCTGAAATGCTCCTTCTGCGGCAAGTCGCAAAAGCAGGTGAAGAAGCTTATCGCCGGCCCGGGCGTCTACATCTGCGACGAGTGCATCGACCTGTGCAACGAGATCATCGAAGAGGAACTCGCCGAGTCGAGCGACCTCGGGCTGGATGAGTTGCCCAAGCCGCGCGAGATCTTCGAGTTCCTCGAGCAGTACGTCGTGGGCCAAGACGTCGCGAAGAAGGCGCTCGCGGTCGCCGTCTACAACCACTACAAACGTATCCAGGCCGGGGAAGGTAGTAAGAAAGACCCCGACCACGTCGACATCGCGAAGTCGAACATCCTGCTCATCGGTCCGACCGGCTGCGGCAAGACCTATCTCGCACAGACGCTCGCGAGGATGCTCAACGTGCCGTTCGCCATCGCCGACGCCACCGCCCTCACCGAGGCGGGTTATGTCGGCGAGGACGTCGAGAACATCCTGCTCAAGCTCATCCAGGCTGCCGACTACGACGTGAAAAAGGCCGAGACCGGGATCATCTACATCGACGAGGTCGACAAGATCGCCCGCAAGTCGGAGAACCCCAGCATCACCCGCGATGTTTCCGGCGAAGGGGTGCAGCAGGCGTTGCTGAAAATCCTCGAGGGCACCACGGCCTCAGTGCCCCCGCAGGGTGGGCGCAAGCACCCGCATCAGGAGTTCATCCAGATCGACACCACCAACGTGCTCTTCATCGTCGGGGGCGCGTTCGCCGGTCTTGAGAAGCTCATCGAGGCTCGCAATGGCAAGAAAGGCCTCGGCTTCGGTTCTGAGTTGCACACGCCCAAGGACCTCGCGGAGTCCATCCACGAGGTCATGCCCGAGGATCTGATGAAGTTCGGGCTGATCCCTGAGTTCATCGGCCGGCTGCCCGTCATCACCACCGTCGCCCCCCTCGACAACGCGGCGCTGGTACGCATTCTCACCGAGCCGCGCAACGCGCTGGTCAAGCAGTACCAGAAGATGTTCGAGATCGACGGTGTCGCATTGGAGTTCAGCGATGACGCCGTCGAGGCAGTGGCCGAACAGGCGTTGGCCCGCGGCACTGGCGCCCGTGGGTTGCGCGCGATCATGGAGGAGGTGCTCCTTCCAGTGATGTTCGACGTCCCGAGCGACGACGAGATCTCCAAGGTGCAGCTCACCCGCGATGTGGTGCTGAAGAACGTCAATCCGACCATCGTGCGCACCGAAACCCACACCGCAGGTCGCAAGCGCGCGCCGCGCAAGCGTTCCGCCTGAGCGGCATCTGCCTCGTCAGGCCGCCAGCGGAGCGCCGTGTGACACCTTCCCGTCAGGTAACGATGCTCGCCTCAGTGCGTGGCCGGGCCGCGAGCCCGCGTCAGGCTGCGGTGTCATCACCGTGGCGCGGTCGGCAAGGCCAGGGCGCGCGGTGATGTACCGGCTGAGGGCGGGCGACATCGGCCCGGTCCAGCAGTCGCCGGTGACGTGTGGGTCCGCCTGCCTGACAGTCGCGCGGATGCATGTCGACCCAGTGTTCGCGTCATGGGTTCGTACCGGAAAGCCGCATCCGCCGGGCTCTCCTCCTGGAACTACCGAGGCCGAGCGTTTCGCGGCCTACGAACGCGTCATCATGCGGCGCACCAACAGTCTGGTCAGCGTCGGCCGGCTGGGCGTGCCGTGGCCGCGTGCGCTGGGCACTCCGCCATGGGGAGCCCTGCGTGAACTCGAGTATGGCGCCGCTCGTCACGGTACCCAGTACGGCATTCAACTGTGGAGGGGCGGCTCGGCGGCGTACCGGACGGCGATGTTCGACAGCCTGGTCGCGGTGGTCGTCGACGGTGAGCCAGCCCTGCTCTATGTCGGCAGCCCCACACTGCCGCGTCACGTCGCGCTGGTGCTGCCCGGCGACGGTGACCGTTCGCTCGACGTCTACGACCCGGCATCGGGGCGGGTGAGCCACCTCCGACAGCACACCGTGGTGCAACGCCGGATGCGGCTGGCGGGCTGGGACGTCCCGTGGCTCGTGGTGCGCCCGACCGGCGAGCGGCGGGTCACCAGACGCACCTACCGCCCCGGCCTCGGCACCGCCCCCGCGTGAGCCGCGCTGGTCAACTGGCTGGGGCTTTGGCGACCTGAACCAGTTCGATGTCCTGCGCGGCAACCTCTGGACCGACCGTCGTGCTGAGCGTGCCGGTGAGCCGGCCCGCCGCGCGCAGGTCGTGCTCGGCGAGCGTCATCCGCTCGAGCAGTTCGGCCGGGGCCACGATCGTCACGGCCGGCACCTCGGCGCGCATGCCGACCTTGGCGTCGGATTTTGCGCGCCGCACCGCAGCAAGCACGGAGGATGCCGCGGCAAGGACTGCCGGGTCACCGCCCGTGGGTAGTTCCTCAGCGGTCGGCCATGGGGCGCGATGCACCGAGCCCTCGTTCGTCCAGCTCCAGACCTCCTCGGTGACGTACGGGAGCATCGGGGCGAATAGCCGCAGCACGACCGACAAGCCGAGACGAAGTGTGGCGCGGGCTGAGGACGCGGCGATGTCCCCGCGGGCGCCGTAGGCGCGGTCCTTGACCAGTTCGAGGTAGTCGTCGCAGAAGGTCCAGAAGAACGCTTCGGTGGCCTCGAGCGCCCGGGCGTGATCCCACGATCTAAAGCCGGTGCTGGCCTGCTCGATGACCTCGCGCAACGTCGCGAGGACGGCGAGGTCGAGTGGCTCCGTGACCGAGGCGGCGAGGTCGCCGGGAACCGCCTCGATACGGCGGCCGCTCGCGCGGTCCCCGTCCGGATCCGGCTCGAACGACAGCGCGAACTTGCTGGCATTGAGCACCTTGATCGCCAACCGCCGACCGACCTTCATCTGCCCGACGTCGTAGGCCGCGTCGGCGCCCAACCGACCGCTGCACGCCCAGTACCGGATGGCGTCGGCGCTGTGCTGCCGCACGACATCCTCGGGGGTGACGACGTTGCCCTTTGATTTCGACATCTTCTTGCGGTCGGGGTCGAGGATGAAGCCGCTGATCGCCGCGTGGTGCCACGGCACCGTGCCGTGCTCGTGGAACGCGCGGACGACGGTGGCGAACAGCCAGGTGCGGATGATGTCGTGCGCCTGTGGACGAACGTCCATCGGGAAGACCCGGGCGAACAGCGGGTCGGGGACGGCTCCGTCGAGGCCGCGCCAGCCAGCGGCGATCTGCGGGGTCAGCGACGAGGTGGCCCAGGTGTCGAGCACGTCGGGGTCGCCGACGAACCCGCCGGGGGTGCCGCGGTGTGACTCGTCGTACCCGACCGGTGGGTTCGCGGCCGGGTCGACTGGCAGGGACGCCTCATCGGGCAGGATCGGTTGGTCGTACACCGGCTCGCCGTCGTCGTCGACCGGGTACCAGACCGGAATCGGCACGCCGAAGAAGCGCTGCCGCGAGACCAGCCAGTCGCCGTTGAGCCCTGCGACCCAGTTGGTGTAGCGCGAACGCATGAACGCCGGATGGAAGGTAACCGTCTCGCCCTGCTCGACCAGTCGGGCGTTCAGTTCGGGCTCACGGCCGCCGTTGCGGATGTACCACTGACGAGTGGTGACGATCTCCAG
>JBOFJB010000172.1:0-1604 GCA_051650465.1 Dermatophilaceae bacterium
CCGCCCAGGATCTCGGCCTTGGCCAGGGCGATCTCGCCGCGGACGATGCCCTCGACGTCATGAGTGACGTCGGCCACGAGCTGCCCGATGGTGCGTTCGCTACCAGGTGTGCCTGACATCGCGTGCTGTGACCTCACTCGCGTACGGGTGCCCCGGCGTCAGGGCGTGACCCCACGACCCTACCCAGTCGGTGCCGATCCATCGCGGTGGTCTTCCCGCTGGTAGACGTCGGGCACGCCGTCGGCATCGTCGTCGCGCATCTCCTCCGCGCAGATCCGCCGGTGCACGGCGTTGCGCAGGCGCAGCACTACCGCCGCCAGTGTCGCCGCGACGAGCGACCCGAGCAGTACCGCGATCTTGACGTGCTCGGCGCGCTCGGACCCGTCGCCGAACGCCAGGTCGCCGATGAGCAGTGAGACGGTGAAGCCGACGCCGCACAGCAGCGCGAGCCCGAGGATGTCGGGCCAGCCGAGGTCGTCGGCGAGCCGGGCGCGGGTGAAGCGCGCCAACAGCCAGGTGGCACCGAAGATCCCGACGAGCTTGCCGACGACCAGTGCGACGACGACTCCGACCGCCACCGGATCGGCAGCAGCGGCACTCAGCCCGCCGCCGACGATGTTCACGCCGGCGGCGAAGAACGCGAACACGGGCACCGCGAGTCCGGCGGACAGCGGCCGCATCCGATGTTCGAAGCGGTGAGCGACGTCGGTGGAGCGGTCGAGGGTGCTGATGCTCGGGACGCTCCTGCGTGGCCGCACCGGCACCGCGAGCCCTAGAAGCACCCCGGCCACGGTGGCGTGCACCCCGGAGGCGTGGACCAGCGCCCAGGTGGCCAGGGCGAGCGGGACGAGCAGCCACCAATGGGTGATGCGGCGCTGGGTGAGGGCGGCGAATCCGGCGAGCGGGAGGACTGCGAGCAGCAGTGGAGCGGCATCGAGGTCGGTGGTGTAGAAGACCGCGATGATCGTGATGGCGATGAGGTCGTCTACGACGGCCAGGGTCAGCAGGAACGAGCGCAGCGCGGCCGGCAGCGAGGAGCCGATGACCGCGAGCACCGCGAGGGCGAACGCGATGTCGGTGGCGGTGGGGATCGCCCACCCCCGCAGTGCCTCGGGACCGGCATCCATGGCCGAGACCACCGCGACGAACAGCAGCGCGGGCACGACCACCCCGCCCACGGCGGCGACGACCGGGACCACGGCCTGCTCGCGTGAGCGGAGGTCGCCGACGAGGAACTCGCGTTTGAGCTCGAGCCCGGCCACGAAGAAGAACACCGCGAGCAGCCCGTCGGCGGCCCAGTGGCCGAGGGTGAGCCGCAGCTCACCCCACTCGACGCCGACGTAGGTGTCGCGCAGGCCCGTGTACGCGTCGGATGCCGGGCTGTTCGCCAGGACCAGCGCGGCGAGGGCCGCCACGAGGAGCAGCGTTCCACCGATCGTCTCGGTGCGCAGGGCGTCGGTGACGGCCTGTGCCTCCACCCACGACGGGCGACGCAACAGGGCGCCACGCGACCGGGGCGGAGGTGGGATGGGTACCGGCGAGGTGGGCGTGGTCGGCATCGAGGGCTCCGGGGTCGAACGACTGACGTTCGGCGCGGTGCGCCG
>JBOFJB010000173.1:0-1862 GCA_051650465.1 Dermatophilaceae bacterium
AGCGAGGAACTCCCCGAACTCTTGATCGTCGGGAAACAGTTCGGGCGCGGCCCAATCGTGCGGAGTCGCTAGCGGCTCGACGTCGCGAAGGAGCGCATCGAGGTCGAGGAGGTCAGGCAGCGACTCTGGCTGCGCGGTACGCGGGTTGGTCGTCATCGTCGTCCACCTTCTCGTCGATCCCTCGCCTCCAGTGTGGCACGAGAACCCGGCCACACGTCGAACCACCACCCGGGCGGCGCGAGCCGCAAAGCTAACCGGGCACGCACCTGTTGGCAGCTTCTCCCGCCGCCATCCCACCGCGACTCGTCAGACCCACCGATTGGGCGAGGAGCGACTCTTGGGCTTCGGCTAGTTCAGCTGAGCAGTCGACTCGCGTCGACGAGATCGCGGCTGCGGGCCTGGACTAAAGAGCGTCGCTTCGTTGCCCGGCTCCGCTTCACCTGCCAAGATACGCAGCTGGGCCGGCTGGGAGGCCGTGCTGTCCAAGCCTGACCTGGGCGAGCTCGGTCTATATCAACTGGTGTTCAGACCGATGAGCTGACAACTTGCGCCGTTCAGCGCAGCACCTTCGGTAACCCGGCAAACGGCGCGCACCGTCGGCGCCCGACTGACTCGCGTAGCGGTCGCGCCATCGCGCGCAAGATTGCAGGTAAGCCGCCAGGTCGTTGTCCATGAACCCCTGGGAATCCCAATCTCGGGGGTCGGTGGACGGGACAGCCAGGACATACGCCCAAGCGGCCGAGCCGCCAGCACGACTTCCGATCGGCCTGAGGTCGTAGATGTCGTTCTCGAATGCATCCAGGATGCGCCACTCCCGCTCAGTCAGATCGTGGATCAGCTCACCGCCAGCCGTTGAATCAGGAGAGTCGACCAAACCGGGGTACACCTCACCGACAAGCGCGACGACTCGCCAGCCCTCCACAGTCGCCGCCGTACGCGCAGGGTTACGGCCGATGAGGACCTCCATCACCTCGCGGAAGAGGAGGCTGCCGTAGACGAAGAGCGGCATCGGCCTTGCGGCGACCCGCGCGAGGCGCGTCCCGGGCTGTGGCGGCTGATCCCAACTGGTCATCCCGGACCGCCCCACCGCAGGGTGAGAGCCTGGTTGGAAACCAGGCTCTGGCGGGAGAGGCCGATGACGACACCGGAGTCGTCCGAGTCCCAGAAGAGACCATCGGCGGCTGAGACCTCGGAGCCGTCGGCGAGTTCCTCGGAAGCGGTACAAAGCGCGAGCAGGTCGAGGCCGGCATGGGTGAGCCGCATGGTGAATTCCGCGGTGGGACGAACGATGGATTGTCGCCAATAGTGATCCTCGACGAACCGTCCAGCTGCTGCGCGATAGGCGATGGTTGTCGCTTCTCCCGGCATCAGGGCGGGGAGGATCTGGCAGGCGAACTTTGTCATGGATGCCGAGTCGTGGACGCGCTGGATCATGACGCGCCGGTCTTTGTCCGAGCCGGTCGGCAAGCTCTCGAGTTCGAGATTCCCGCGTGTGGTCTCGAACCACATCTCCCGAGGTAGCCGGGAGAACGGGCGGTTGGTTTCGTTGACGAGTTCGTGGCGGTAGGTGACCGTAGCCCAGCCGTCGGCCGCGATGTCGATGTCCACCCAAAGGCTGCGTTCGATGCGGCGCGTCTTGATCACAGAGAGGTGAGCTCGGCAATCAAGCCGGCACGATTGCCGAGGTCGATCACCGCATGCGGACCGGCGGCGAGGAGATCGGAGCGGCGGGCCTGGTGCTTGGCGAGGCCGATGACCGGGATTCCTGCGGCGCGACCGGCCCGGACATCGGTCACGGCGTCACCGATGAACACGGTCTGGCTGCGCTCGGTATCGAGCGCGGTCACAACCGCGTCAAGGAG
>JBOFJB010000174.1:0-10810 GCA_051650465.1 Dermatophilaceae bacterium
CACCACCCGCCTGCACTCCTCGATCGGACACCTGCCCCCGATTGAGTTCGAACACCATCAACGGCAGGCTACAACCGTGACGGCCATCCCGGACGTCGCGTAACAACCAACCCTCCGGGAGACTCAGGGCGGTTCACCTCATCTCCCGTGGCGTACTGGCTCACACCGGATTGGCTTCGCCTACCGATTGGCCTAGCACATCTCGGGCTCGGCAACTACACGTCCGCCGCCGAGAACCTGCGCAGAGGACTTCACGCACTCCCTGACGGGTGGCAAAACGCCGAATGGTCCGCGGAGTACCGCGATGCGCTGGAACAGGCAGAGCGCGCGGTCTGATGTGTCCGCCGATCCAACCATCCGCGCGATCGAAGGTCCGGCCCATGTGGGGTGGTTGTCACCACTCCACATGGGCCGGACCTTTGTCGTTGGGTGAGCGGTGCCGGGGGGGAGGGCTGGGCTAGACCTTGTAGGTCTTCTTGACGCGGCCTTCGTGGACGTAGATCGACAGGTCTGAGGCGTTGCGCCTGAGTTGGCGGGCGCGGCGGCGCAGGAGTGCGATGCACTCGTCTTGGTCGGTGGGGTCGACGTCGGACTCGAACCGGTCGAGGACGACTCCCCGCTGGCGGCGGATCTCTACGTAGGTAGGAGACATGCCGTTCATGCTCCCACCGATGACACACCGACAAGCGGCCCCGACACACCCCCCGCTGGCCATCCCCGTCGAGGACGGCGCAGCAGTCGAGGCGATCGGGCGCATATCGGAGTCGGGGATGTGGGGACGGACCGACCCGATGCGTGCGCGCGACGGCGAGGAGTACATCGATGCCGGCTGGAAGGCATTCACGACCGACCCCGACCGTCGCGACCTCGCCTGGGTGGTGCGCTACCACCCCGCCTACGGTCGTTCGGTGTGGCTGGTCCACGACGAGGATGCGTCCTCTCTCTACTCGTTGCTCGAGGACGACGTCGTGCTCTGGCGTTCCGGGGGTTACTGGCTCGGGCATCATGGCGGCTGCTGGCATCGGCCCTCGCAGATCTTCGACTGGACCACGCAGCGGTACGTGTCCCGCGCAGTACCAGGAGCAGGCACCATCACCGCCGCCGGGCAGTTGGGCGAGCCGCGGGCGGGCCGCGCGCTCAGCGTGCAGCACATCGACCTGAACGACCTGGGCCCGCTCGCCCGAGGAGAGTGGGAACGTCAGCTGGGAATCTGGGCCGGTAGCCGGCCCGCTGATGGGCTCGCGATCGACCGGTGCATCGTGGACCTCACCGCTCCGGAGCTTTCCGCTTCCCAGCTCCTGAACATCCCGGAAGCAGCAGCCGTCGCCGGTCTCAACGTCGGCACCCTGCGCGGCTACATCAGCAGGGGCGAGAACGAGGTTCCCGCACCGCAGGCCGTCGTCGGCGCCAGCATGGTCTGGTCACGACCGGTCATCGATCAGTGGGTCGAGTCCCGCAACTACACCACGGACGCCGCCGAGGACGCTGTGACCGTGCGCGCGTTCGGGGAGTATCGCCTGCCCTCAGGTGTCGCTGACGTCTGGGAGAAGGTCCACTACTGGATCCTGTCGGACCTCACCAGGAAACCCGAACTGCGGCGAGGGCTGGTGCGTCGCTGGCGCGACCGCCGCACCGCGCAAGCCGTGGCTCAATCGCTGTCTTGGACAGTCGCAGCGGGGCTGGGCCGACTCATCCCGATGCGCGACCTCGCCGCCGTCATCAGGGACGCCATCCTCGGCGATCTCGCCATCGAAACTCAACGCCTCTCCGACAGAGAAGAGGCGCACGGCGGCGAAGTCTACTGGGGCCAACTGATGCGGCCCACCGCGCGCATGCTCGGATGGCTCATCCGGCACTCACCAAGCGATGCCCAGACCGCCATCGTCGAGGTGATCTCCGAGGCTGGGGACCACCCCGACCGCTACCCGGCAACCACCCGCGACAGCCTGCTGCTCATGATCAAGAGCAGCCTGTCCGAAACCAGTGGCAATCCCGGCGGCACGGCCCTGACCACCCAGCAAATCGACGCATTCCTCGCCACCGTCAACCCCGACAACAACCCCATCCCCGCCACCTGACCGATTCGCCGGGTGCTCTGGTTACGGGGCGAGGGGCGACCGGGTCCTGGGGTCGGAGTGCCGGGGGGGTGTGGTGTCCCAGTTCCTTGGTAGTGGGACGGTGCCCGGCCTGGCCGGACGGCGTCGCAGGCTGAGCAGGCGGGCAGCGTCCCAGAAGCTATCTCGAAACACTCGTCCCGGTTCGGTGCTGCAAGGTCAGCAACCGGTACGGTCGCTCGGATGGATTTGGGCTACGCGCGCGTCTCGACGACCAAGCAGGACCTCGACCGGCAGATCCTGGCGCTGGAAGCGGCCGGGATCAGCCCCGAGCACATCTACGTCGACAAGAAGTCCGGGGCCTCGACCAACCGACCCGGGCTGGCCGCGGTCACCGCGTACGCCCGCGAGGGCGATGTCATCGTGGTGCACACCCTGGACCGGCTCGGCCGCACCGTGCGCGACACCCTGAACCTGATCCACGACCTGGCCGACCGCGGCGTGGGCATCCGCAACTTGGCCGACCCCATCAAGGTCGACTCAGCCAATCCGGCCGACCCGATGGCCCAGCTCGCCGTCGTCCTGCTCGCGCTGTTCGCTCAGATGGAACGCACCTACAGCCTCGAACGCGCCGCCGGCGCCAGAGCAGCCGCAGCCGCCAAGGGCCGCCGGGCCGGCCGCCCCTCGGTCGTCGACCCGGACAAGCTCGCCTACGCGGCGCACCTGCGCGACAGCGACCACACCATCGCCCAGATCGTCGCCAAGACCGGCATCACCCGCACCACGCTGTACCGGCACCTGCCACCACGACCAGCCGACGACCTGACCGCCGCACCCGCTGCCCCAACCACGGCATCCGGCGACACCTGAGCCTGGCAAGTGCGCCCGGCCACGCCCACCGTTCGACCGGCCCGCACCGACACCGGGCCTCGAGTGCGCCTCAGCGGTGTTGTGAACGGGTTGCGGGTGGGCGTGTCGAGGTCGTGCAGTAACGGCCGTTTCCGCTCGACCTCCGGTCGACGACGTCGCGGCTGTCGGTGCGGTGCGGCATCGTGAGGGGATGGGAAATTCAGGTCGCTGGAGGGTCAACTCGGTCGTTGAGGGCGACGATGTCGTCCTGGTCGGCGTGGTCGACGAGATCGGCCGAGAGGTGGGCCGTTGGGAGTTCGGATATCCCGATGTCACCTCGGTGGCCTTCAGGGACAAGGACGACGTGCGACGCATGGTGCGCGTAGAGATCGGGCGGCATGTCATGCAAGCGTCGGTCACCAAACGCAGGGGAAGCGTCGCGGACACCCAGCCCTCGAGCGCGACCTAGATCCCCCTACTGCCGGTCACTCTAACGCGCTCGGCGGCTCCCTACCTTTCCCGCATAGCGCGGCGCAGGAGTGCGATGCGCTCGTCCTGGTCGCTGGGGTCGACCTCGGAGTCGAATCGCTCGGTACGGATCGGGCTATCGATCTTGGAGCTGGCGAGGCTCCGCAGCGTCCAGCGCGGTCAGAACTCGCTGCGGGTCCTCGACCAGGTCGAGCAGGCCGATCGCTCGGCTCGCCCACTGTGCGGGGTCGTCTCCCTCGCCGAACGACACGGCCGACTCGAACTGACGCCGGAGATTGATGGGCAGCCGACCGGCCAACGCCTGGCCGAGCTCCCGGCCCATGGTCGCCCGCGGCGAGGACTGCGGCACGAAGCGCGCCAGCTTGTCCGTCGCAGGGACGGCGACATCTGACGCACTCTCGAGTGCCGCAACCGCGCCCTCCGCCCAGCCATCGACTCCGGCGCTGGGTACTGGGATCGCCACCTGCTGCACACGCAAGATCGCGCCTCGACCCAGCGCCAGAGAGAGCCCGCCCGGATCTTCGTGGTAGTTCAGGTACCGCGCCACATCGATGCCCGGGAGGGCAGACCTCGGCAAGCACCACGTCGCCGAGCCAGTTGCTGGGATCAACGAGCCAGCCCTCCCGCACAAGGACGTCCGGCCTGAGGTGCACCCGGTAGAGGTAGAACTGGCTGCGGCTGTCTGCCTGGTCATCCATCCGCCGCAGCATGTTCTGGACCGCAGCCTCGTACGTGCCGACGTGGAGCGCCTTCGCGCGCTGGCGCGCCTCCCAACTGGCGACATGCTCGTCACCGCCCATCCTCATGCGGGTCTCCGGAGTGAGGACCGCCGCCGGGTCGAAGTCCATCTTCGGCCAGTCCTGCTGGGTGCTCGTGTGGTACCAGGCGAACTGAGCGACCCGATCCTCGTCAAGCGCTGGGTCGTCGAGATCAACGGCCACCCGGGGCGCGTCCTCGTACTCGCAGGTCAGGCCGCAGCCGGGGCACTCCTCTCCGCTCTGCTCCCAACGGTCAATCCAAGCCAGGCCGACGACGAACCGGCGCCCGCAGCCAGCGCACAACATGTGCCGCTCACGCGAGAAATCGATGGGCCGTTCCACGCCTCAATTCTCAGTATGGACCGCCTGTAAGTGTCGGCGGTCTCGCGGCTGCTCCGACACGCGTCACGTCACGGCCCCGACACCGCGTCGCCTGGACGTAGACCGAGCCGGCGGCGTTCGGCAAACACCACGGTCCACGCGCCCTCGTACTGCTCGTCGAACTCGCTGCACGAGGTGACGGTCGGGTTGGTGTCACAGCGCATGATGCCGAGGAACAGGCTGTACACGTCATCGACACTGTCGAGCACCGGCCCTTCGGCTGGGCCTGGTTCTCGCGGCGCCGCAGATGGCACGACCAGGCCGAACAGCGCCCGGGCGCTGCTGGCGTCTTCGGACTCGACCGTCGACATGCGGTTCCCGGCGTCGCGCACCTCGTAACGAACGCGCTGGAGCTTGCCCAGGTAGGACACAGAGCATCGCCCACCGGCGACCTTGGGTGCGTTCGTGCCGGGCTTGCACTCCTGCCGGCGTGTCCGCTGCGCGTTCGCCCACTCGTTCATCGCGTCGAGGTACTCCTCGTAGACGGGGGCGACGGAGCGCCCGGATCGCGTCTTGCCGTTCCTCCTCGCGTTGCTTGGCGCGAAGTTCTCGGTCGTTCTTGGCCTGCACCCTGATGGCCTCGACCTGTTGCTGCCCGGCCAGCCATTGACTCGCGAGCACACTGACAGCGGCGATGACCGCCGCGGCGATGGCGCTGACGACGGCAGGTTCCCGCAACCACTTCTTGATCCCCTCCCGTGGGGACGCCTGCACCACAGTTTCGATGCTGCCGGGATTCACTTGCCGGGCGCCTTCCGCGGGGTCCGGGCGGGTGTGGTCTCACCGGCCCGTAACTGGTCGACCTGGGTGCGGAGCTCGTCGAGCTGGTCACGGTGGCTAGCGCGTAGATCGGTCAACTGGTCGTGGTGGTTCTCGCGTAGGTCGGTGAGGCGCTGCTCGCCGTGACTGCGTTCCCGCTCGACCTCGGCCCGGGCCGCGTCCCGCTCCGCCCGCGCGGTCGCCTCACCCGCGCGGAGTTCACCGACCTGATCCCGGAGTTGGTCCAACTGGGCCCTCGTGGCGTCGAACTGGTCCCGCACTGTCGCGGCGGCCTGCTCACCCCGGTCAGCCCGGGCGGTCTCCGCGCTGGCCCGTTCGACCGCTCCGCGGGCGCGTTCCTCAGCCTCGACCCGGCCCGTATGGGCAGTGTCGAGCTCGCCGGCGAGGTGGTCCCGCTCCCTCTCCAGGGCAGTGACGCGGTCCTCCAACCGGGTCCGTACCGACGTCAAGTCAGCGATCACAGCCCCCGCCTCCGCCTCCGCCGTGGTGGCCGCCTCCCGAACCGCGGCGAGTTCGGTACGCAACGCGCCGGCCTCACCCTGGTGGGCCTCGGCCTGCTCGACCGCAGCAGCGAGTTCGACCTCCAGACGGGCCACCACATCAGCAGCCTCACCCGCTGCGGCATCCGCTTCCTCACGCTCCGCCTCCGCGCGGCGCTGCGCCTGCTCAGCCCGCGACGCCCGAGCAGCAGCAGCCGCGACCCGCTCCTGAGCCTCCGTCGTCACCGACTCAATCTGCACCTCCGCCGCATCCAAATCCCCAGCCGTACGGATCTCCTCAACCGCCCGCGGCAACTGCTCCAGAAGCAACTCCGCCATCCCCGTCAACTGAGCCACCAACTCCCCCGCCCGCTGACGAGCCACCTCCACCGGACGCCCCCCATCATCCCCACCACCAGAACCAGGCTCGCCAGCGCCAGCAGCCTTCAAACGCCGACGCTCCCGCCACGCCGACGCCCGAGAGTGCCCCGGATCGTCGCAATACGCCGGCGGCCGACCCACAGCATCACCCGCCGCCGCCGGCCGGCCACACCCCGGAAAGAGACACAACCGCTGCTCCGCCACCTGAACATCCATAACGTCACTATAACATACGAAATACGTAACGAAACAAAATAACGTAACAAAATACGTAACCTAGTTGCCCCTCGGACCCAACGGCCGGGAGTGGCCACGCCGGGGGGTCCCCCCTCCCCCCCGGGGCAACGACCAGGAAGCCCTGTGGATAACTCGGGCGATGACGTCGGGGCGGGCGACTACCTTCGAACCGTGACCGAGAAGCTCGACGACGTATGGACCAGCCGCGACTACCCCGTCCTTGTCGCCGCAGCGCGACGCATCGATCAAGGCGAACCGATGGTGAACCCCGAACAGCTCGTAGCCGACACCGGACTCGACCGAAATGAGATCAACCTTGCTGGCGCCGCGCTCAGGCGACGCAAACTCGTCGACGCCACAATCGCCTCGGGTGGGGACGTGCTCGCCTTGCATCACCTCTCAGGTGAGGCGTACCTCCTGACCGGACTCCACCCGGACGGTGACAACGCGATCACTCAACTGATCAACGCGCTACGCCAGGTAGCAGACCAAGTCACCGACCCCGAAGAGAAGTCCAAACTCCGACGCCTCGCGGACAACGCCAGCGCGGTCTCACGCGACGTCCTCGCAGCCGTGCTCGCAACAGTCATCACCGGAGGAATCGCGAACTGACCCCCCCGGGGGGGGTGTTCTGCTCATCGAAATCGGCCCCTCCCCCCAAGTCCGAACCCGCAAACGAGGGGGCGACCCAGCGAGCCAGAGCCACCCTTGGAGCGTCGGACCACCTCACCGACCGCTACCGGCCCCCACCAGCAACACCACGGCCAGTAGACGACGTCGCCTAGGTTTGCTCAGTGCCGAGCCACCTCACCGAACTCGTCTCCTTCGACGACTCCGGCAACCCCAGAGACGGCACTGCCGTGCTCGGCTGGGTCAAGTGCTCACCCGACCGGGTGGCGCGACGTACTCGGCGCGTGGCTCGACCACCGCAAACAACTATGGCGGCACTTCCAGATCCCAGTCACCAAGGAACTGCACACCACCCACTACGTCCATGGCCGTGGACGCCTAGCCACCAAACTCCCACCCCGGTACATCGACGACGGCGTCGAACTCCACAAAGACTTCGGCCGGGCCGTGGCACACACCTCGCTGGAAGCGCTGTCCTCGATCGGCGGCCTCGAAGTAGGAGCCGTGTACCGGCGAGGCGAACCCACCGACTGGCCGAGGTCAAGGCCGGCTGCTACGCCGCACTCGTGGACCAGTGGGAACGTCGCCTCACCGAACGTGACGAACTGGCGATGCTGTTCATGGACGGCGACGGCTCGGACCGCAGGTTCATCGACGTACACCGACGGCTACCACTACAACAGCGACGAGTAATCGAGGGCGTCGTGCACATCGACTCCGCGCAGTCGCAGCTGGTGCAGATGGCCGACCTCGTCGCGTGGACCGCATGGACCACCATCGACCGACCAGCGAACAACAAGTTCGCATGGGACTGGTACGACACCTACCTCGCACGCCTGGACCCAGCCCGGGCACCACGCTCCATCTGAACGCCCCCCGGACACAGCGAGACCCCCTTAGCCCACAGGTGTGGAGGGGGTCTGCACCACTAAAGTAGCACGAGCGGGGACCGCTAGACCCTCGGTCGAGGACTCGGGAGGCCACGACGGCCCTGGCCAGCGAGCCAGGCCGAATGCCCTCCGCGCCTGGACAAGGACATCGCCCCTCCCCTCCCAGACCCGATACGAGCAGGTCAGTAGACGATTCGTCACTGGTCGACCCAGAACTCAGGGTGAGCGTGGTCCAGGACCTTGGCGGCTCGAATGCGCTTGCCGAGCGCAGGGTCGACGATGGCCTGATCGGCGACCTGGGGTCGAAACGGACTTCCGTAGCCGTTGAAGCCCAGGTGTTCTGGGGCGTCCAAGGTCCACTGGGTGCCGGGCTGGATGATCAGGTCGGGCTCCTCGAGCCGACGACACCAGAGCGATTGCGTGCGTTCTCGGATGTGCTTGAGGTACTTGGCCATGGACTCGACCAGGCCATCGAGGGTGTCGTAACTGTGCTCGTAGACCGTGATGGCCCTGAATGGGTCCGGGCCTCGTAAGTTCGGGTCTGCGAGAGCGTGCATCTCGCTGATCGCAGGGCGCCGGTAGAGCGGGCGGGCGAAGCCATCGGGCCGCCCATGCTGGTCGATGGTGAGGATGTTCCATGAGGTGGTGGGCGCGCGGTGGGCTGAAGCGTTCCGGGCTTGCAGCATCCACGGCAACCAGTCCGATGGACCGTAGCCGGCCCACTCCCGACACAGGTTCACGAGGTCACGCTGGGCCTGGACTCCGTCATCGGTGGACGCACCGAACGCCTTGCCCTTCCCGTCGAAGAAGCGGTCCAGATCGGGCCAGCCGACCTTGAGCGGGTCGGTCTTGACGCCAGCGACGATGGTGATCATCGCCGCGGCTCGGTCCAAGGCCTGGACCAGGTGCACCAACGTGTGCACTGCCGAGACGCCGATCCTGCGGTCGCGACGTTCCTCATATGAGTTGCGCTGCAACGCGCTCACCAAGTTGTCGCTCGGCGCGTTGGGGTTGTCCTTGATGAACTTTTGCATCTTGAACTGGAGCCACGTGCGGTCGGCATGGAGCTGCTGGCGGTGCTCTAACGCGGCCAGCGCGGCGTCAAGCAACGCAGCGGCGACACCAGAGGTGCTTTGGATCAGGTAGTCGGCGAGCAAGACGAAACGACGGCCGTCGGTATGCCCACCCCAACTGGGAAAGCCACCGTCGGTCTCGTCGAGCTGCTCAACCAGTTCGCCAGCGAACTGGCCGTACCCGTTACACACGTCCTTGACCGGCGCCTTGTAGTCAGCCATCCCGGAACTCCTCAAATTCCTGCGGAGGCTCGAGCGTCCCGAGCCGCGCCACAGCCACGGATGCCCCCGCACCGGCGGCATGTCTGGATCGTCACCACACCACACGCCCCAGACGGACATCCTGGGCTGCTGCTGTGGTGGGACTCACTCGGCAGCGGGCGTTGGCGCGAGCTGGTCACCTACGTCGTGGAACTCGACACCGAAGAACGACTAGTGCAGGAATGGATCGCCAGCGACCTGGTCCAGCCGGCCAGCGACCCCGCGCGGGAACAGATAACACCCAACCCCCGCCAGGATCTCACCAACCCGTCATGGCGTCACGGCGTCACGACGGGTTGGTGTCCGCTGGGGGTGCGTAGCGAGGGCGCCGCGTGTTGGCGTCCTCCGTAGCACCGGATGACCCCGGTGACGGCGTAACTGGAGCGGCCAAGGAGCCGGCCCGTTCGAGGACGGACAGGTCGGTGCGTAACGCGGTCTGGAGGTCGCCCTCGGTCCATTCCTGGTCGACGCTCCGGACGGCGAGATCTTGCCGATGGAGCAGCCCGGCGAGGTACGTCCGAGACTCGCAGTGTCGTAGCCACCGAGGCAGATGGATGGCCCTACTGCCCGACGCTCGCCGCGCGAACGTCGTAGCCGATTTTGACGTCGACCCCGACCTCTTCGGTGATCTTGTTCGCGATCTCGACAAGCAGCCCCGCCAAGGCCGCACGCTTGTCCTCGTCCCGGAGGATTCCGACGCCGACCAGAGCGTTGGTCAGATAGTTCACCTCAGCCCGCCACCGGGAGGCTTCCTTGTCATCCCAGCCAGGCCCCTCAGTCACGAGCCGCTCGAAGTCGAGGATCGAGTTTTCCCAGGGCCGCCTCCTCTTGCGCGGATCCTCGCAAGGGATCTCCAGTTTCATGCCCGCTATCTCGATCACTCCACACATAACGTCACTCCTAGGTAGGGACGCGACGCCAAGGTGAACCCAGGAGCCGCAGGGGTACCAGATAGGAGCGCCTGCGCCCGTGTCTGATACATCATCGAGGGTTCCGAGGGAGTGCCTCGCTCGCCCAGGGGGCGGCCGGTCCTCCGCACCCGCAAGGACGTCGACCCTCAGCAACTCGTGCTCGTGAAACCGACATAGCAGCCAGCCATGTCCCGGCTGCCAAGACGGGCAGATGTCGAGCGTCAGGATGTTGCTAGCGACTGATCGGGTTGGACGAGTTCATGGACGACGGTAATGGTGCGGGAGACGCCGGGGCGTCACGCATCGCGCAGCCGCGGTGCTGCCCGTTGACATACCAAGTTCCAGAGTCGCCCTCGCCGGGCTGGGGCACCATCCACCCAGGCAACCCTACGACGAACGAGAGGGCGCCCGCAGTGGCGTGCCGGGGGCTGCGCACCAGGTGACCACCGCACCTAGAGGAGACGCCGGGTCGGTCAGGGAGCCTGATCGTGATAAGCAACCTCCACCCCGGGTACCTCGACGGTGGCCCGGGCGACGACCATCCGCCACCACGACGCCGGGTACGGCTTGGCGTCCGGCTCAGCAGCCCACATCTGCTCATCGCCGCGATAGATCCGCACCTGCGGATCGCGCATGT
>JBOFJB010000175.1:0-8800 GCA_051650465.1 Dermatophilaceae bacterium
CGGAACCGATCGAGGAGCGGGCCGACCAGTGGTGCGAGCAGGAGGAACGGCGCCATGGTCAGCAGGAGGAACAGCGCCACCCGGCCGCGGGCCTCGTCGGTGGGCATCGCGAACACCGTGCCGGCGAGTGACACCGTGAGCGCGGCGTCCGCCGCGGAGTTGACGGCATGCAGTTCGGTGAGCCGGGCCAGGCCGGTGTCGGCGGCGCCGTCAGCGCCGGCGAACCGCCGGAACTGCTGGGTCGCGGCGCGCCCTCCGCGGCCGACGGCCCGCCCACCTCGGCCCATGGCGCGGACGCCGGCACCACCGTGGCGTCGGGCCGCCCGCGCCGACGACCCCAGCCGGTCGCGCGAGGCGCCGGGCCCGTGCGGAGGAACGCCCGGCCGAGGGGCTCCGGCGCCTGGCGTCTCGGAGGCGCCGGGCACGGCATCCGTCCGCTCGTTGCTGATCACGGTCCGATCCTGCCGCGTCGGAGAAGGATGACGCGAACCGGCGCGCGCCGGTTCGCCGCAACAGGAATGCCGGTGGGTCGTCGCACCGTTGCTGGCGAGGTGACCGCCCCGGACGACACCATGGCCGACCGCTACCAGCGCGCTCGCGGTCTGTTCGAGCACGGTGAGTACCAGGCGGCGGCCACCGAGTTGGCCGCGCTGGTCGATCAGAGCGCGTTGGAGCCGCCGCTGCACGGCACCACCGAGTTGCGCCTGCTGCTTGCCCGGGCGTACTACCACTCCGCCCAGCTGAGCCGGGCCGAGCGGGTCACCCGGGCGATCCTCGCCGACGACCCGGACGAGGCCTACGCCAACCTCGTGCTCGGCCGTACGCTGCAGCGCCAGGGCCGGCACGCCGAGGCCACCCCGCACCTGGCGATGGCCGAGCTGCTCGGCGGCTACGTCCCCACCGGCCGGCTGCCTGCTCAGGACGACGAGTCGTAACCATTTCCACCAGCAACCGACGGATTCTGGGCCTACCCCGGCGGCAGCCAGCGGCGCCAGGGCATCGCGGCCCGGTCCGGCCGGTGGCGCGAAGTGTGGCGACGTACTACGAGGGGCGTCGCAGTCGGTCGAGCCGGTCGGTGATCGCGGTGACGGTCCGCTCGGCGACCTGAGGGACGCGTACGGCGGCATCAGGGAGGGCGGCGGCGAGCCGGTCGAGGCTGGTGGCCACCACATCCCGAGCCGAAGACAGGGGAACGCCCCAGGACTGCACCTCGGCGGTGAGGTGGTCCGCTGTGACGTGTGCCAGGGAGGACTGACCCGCGACCCACAGGCCCACCTGTCGTCCAGCCACGTGCAAGGAGGTGGGCGCGACGTCATAGATCGGTGCGATTGCCACGGCGCCGCCGATGTGGAGGAAGCCGTAGTTGCGGGCGTGCCCGTCGGTGTCGCCGACCGCGACCCGGAGCGTCAAGTCCTGGGCGAGCGCGGCGAAGTCGGTGGACCAGCGGCGTCCATGACGACGGAGCAGCCCAGCGATCTTCCGCAGCGACGGGGATTCCGGGTCCTTGCTCTGGTACTTGCCGCGGCCGGTCGGACTCGCGCCGAGGGCAGCCGCACCGTCCTCCTGGTGCACGCGGATGACCGTGTCTCCGCGGACGACTCGGTCGAAGCGGGTCAGCACGAGCACCGGCCGCTCGCCCCAGTCGGTGCGGAGCTCGAAGTCGGTGACGCGAAAGCCCGCGGCGGCACCGAGCGCGAGGGTGAACGCCTCGTCCACGACCAGGTTGGGGAAGGCCGGTGGGTCGGGCTTGGCGATGTGGGTGCTGGGGGCGCCGTGCGCCGGCCGAGCCCAGGCGCCGTCCGGCATCCGGGTGAGAAGCAACTTGGCCTGCAGGCCGCCGAGCGAGACCCGCACGTCCTCGTCGGCACCCAGTGGATGCTGGGGAAGGCTCGCGACGGCCTCGGCCAGGCCCTCGGCGCCGAGCGGCAGGGCCGCAGTGAGCCGGTGCACCGGCCGAGCGTCCGACCTCAGGAACGACACGGCGCCGGCACAGTCGGCACCGATGGCCGTCAGCAGGCCGAAACTGTCGCCGCGCCGGACCCCGAACCGATCCTCGAGAGCGGTGCGGGTCTCGCCCTCGGGCAGCAGGCTCTCGACCCAGCGGGTGACCGCGTCGCCTCGGTGGCGTGCCGCGACGGGCAGGGCGATGGAGAGCACGATCGACCCGAGGCCGTGCGCGGCGATGCCGGCCGGCTGGTAGCGCAGGCGCAGCTCGCCGGAGCGGACCTGCTCTAGGTCGGCGAGGTGCTCGTCGTTCAGCCACACCGCGAGCGTGGTCATGTCGGCGACTGGTCGTCGGCGGTCTCGACGACGACCCGTGCCGTGCGTGGCACCGCGATGAGGTCGAGTCCGAGAACGCCGAGGACGTCGAAGAGCCGGTCGAGCTGGCTCACCTTGCCCGCCTCCAGACGGATGACGGTGGTGCGGTCGACTCCCAGCCACGCGGCAAGGTCGCCCTGGGTGAGGCTCTGTTCGCGACGTGCATCGGCGACGCGCCGGCCGAGGTCGCCGGCGCTACGAAGCGTGCTCCACGTGGTGGGCCGGTCAGGTGGCATATTCGCAACATATCACCGTCATGGTGCTGAAGTCGCGTAGATACAACTTCAGCGCATGGGGCCCGTCATGTCGGACATCCGCAACTCGGGAGGTCGTCGACCTCGAGTCACGGCAGGCCGGCGCCACGTTCGACGCGGCGGAGGTGTTGCTCGGCGGACGGTTGCCCGAGCATCAGGGACTGGTCACCACGTGACGCGGTGATCATGGCGCGCAGTCTCTGACGGTCCTTGGGCCGGAGGTCCGCACCCCGGAAGTCGAGTGCGGCGACGAGGCCGCACCGTGACGAAGTCGCGTCGATGACGCGCCCCGTTACCGTTGCCCACGGTCGAGTGAGCGGCAGCCTTGACCACTAGCGCACCAATCAGCGTGGGGCGGCGTACCCGACCGGTGCGACCCTCGACGATGACCGTGACGGACTCGCTGCGGGCCAGCGCCTGCGAGCCACCTGGCGTCTCGAGCGTCGGCGCACCGGCGACTCCTCGCCGAGCACCGGCTCTCCGGCCTACGCCATCCGGCAAGAGAACATCGATCTGGGCATTGTCACCGGCACGCTTCCAGCGGTGTTGCAGCCCTTCGCCCGATGTGTCTGGTGTGAATCTGAGGTCCGACAGTGCCCTGGTGAACCGGGCCAGGATGTCGCGCGCCGCCCGGATGTCGAGGACCGTGTCGGCGTCCTCGGTCGGGCGTTCCGGACCGGCGGCGCGTTCGGCGCAATGGAGGTGGACCATCTGACCGCCGATGAGTGTCCAGTGATCGGGGAACCGTGAGTGCAGATCCATGAGTGCGTGCCAGGACGCAGCCTGGGCGGGGCGCATGGCCGGCAGGGCGACCGGGTCGGTCATCCGTCGACCATCCGGCCGCGGAGACCGGCCACCAGACCCGAGGCGCATGACTGCTCGCGGGGCCGCCGATGCTCGGCAAGATCGACCGCGAGCACGAGTGGCAGCGCTGCGGAGTCCCGCCACAGCCCCGGGGCTCGTTCGGCGACGTGGTCGGAGACGACATGCAGGATGACGTTGGCGCCGTCGTCCCGCCGAGCCGGTTCGAGCAGGTGGTCGTCGTCGAATGCGTTCAGGCTCGCAGCGTCGAGGTAGCCCTCGACGAGGTCGCCGGCGATGATGCCGGACTCGGGGTGGGACAGGCCGGCTGGTACCAGTCGTTCATCGTCGCGCATGCTCGACAGGTCCCTGGGCGAGGCGCGCATGAGCGTCCTGGCCGCTCGGTTGCCGAGAAGCACCCGCAACTCAGCCGCGACACGCGCCGTGTCCACCTCGGCGACGTTCGCGCCGGCAGCCACGAGGTCTCGTAGGCGGGTGCGGGCGCGGAGCCGCTCGGCTGAGGCCAGCCCGGAAAGCCAGGCCGACGCCGCCACGGCGCCGCCTTCGTCGAGCGTCGGGACGAGCACGGCCGAGGTGGCGATGATCGCCCAGGCAGACCGTTCCGAGACCGGCCGGCCGGTAGTCCGGCGCTCGCGCAGCGGCAACAGGTCGCGCTCGTCGATGGCCCACCGCGCGCCGATGCGCTCGGCGCGCACCGACCCGTCGGTGATGCGCTGTTGCACCCGACGCTCGCTCACGCCAAGCCACCGAGCGGCATCGGCCACACTGATTCGTGCCATTACACAACCCTACGTCAATGCGTAGGGTTGTGTAACATCGACTTGCGCTGCGAGCCACCTCGTCGGCGCCGTTAGGGGACAGCGACCACGAAGGAGTGCTTGACGAATGGTGGTTGCCGTGAGGGCTAAGACGTACCGGAGCCCATGCCGACAGGCGACCACCTGTCCTGTTCGATGACCAAGTCGGTGCAGCAGCCCCGATCGGTGAGTTGGGCATAACCCCGAACTGGCGGGAATCGTACGGGAGCTTCGTGAGCTGGTCGACGAAGTGCCCAAACTGGCCCTACATCCCCTCTTCGAGGCGGGCGGACGTGCAACGCCTGAGCAAGTCGGGCTAGCAATTTCTCACGTGAAATCGGCAGACAGCCTCCTTGGGCGTCTGCAAGACCAGGCGGCCGTCATTCTTCGAGTCTCCTTGACGCCCGAGCTGGCACTGCCAATCCGGGTGGTTTTGAAAGTCAAACGCTGGATCTCGAAAGGACGCGACTCAACAGGTTGAGGGGAGTAAAGCGGAAATGGCTGGCCGGTCGGAACCTTTGCGGCGCGTGGGCCTGTGCTAACAACTCGTCTATCGGGGCGGCCAGATCCACCTGCCAGTAGCAATGGAGGTGCCTGGCGTCGCCGTATTCAAAGCTGTGCGCGGGCCGACGGGAGCGCGCGGCGTCATCCGGGGTGGTGGGTGGCCTCCAGGGTGAGGAGGTGCTGCTTGGCGGCAGGGCCGCCGGCGTAGCCGCCGACTCCGCCGCTCGCCGGCAGCACCCGGTGACAGGGGATGGCGACGCACAGCGGGTTGCCGCCGAGCGCAGTTCCCACCGCACGCGCCGCCCCGGGGGCTTGAGCGGATGACGCGAGCGCGGCGTAGGTGGTGCGCTCGCCGTAGCCGACCCGCTCCACGAGCGCACCGAGAACTCGGCGCTGGAACGGCGACGCGAGCGCGAGGTCGGTGCGCACGTCGACCGCCCGTGTCCGACCCGCGAGGTAGGCGGCGAGCGCCCGGCGGGCGTCATCCGTGGGCCCGGGATGCCGGAGCACACGCGGGCTCACGGATGCCGCGAGTCGCAGCAGCCAACGCTCCTCGGCGACGGTGTCGGGCACATAGGCGCTGGTGACGAGCGATCCGCCGGAGGTGACGGCGAACAGCATCCGGCCGATCGAGGTGTCGTCCACGACGTAGGAGACATCGGTGGGGGCGAGGGCCGGCGGGCCGGCGAGCAGCGGGTCGAAGCCATCAAAGGGGTTGCCGCTCAGGCGGTCTGGGGTTCGGGCGTTCGGGCTCATGGAGTGTCCTTCAGGTCGAGCCGGAGAGTGGCGATGGCGTCGCTGAGCAGGCGCCGGCTCATCGTCGGAGTGGTACCCACCGCGGCCGCGATGCCGCGGTGGTCCAGGTCGGCGACGAATCGGAGCACCACGACCTCCCGCTGCCGCTCCGGCAACGCTGCGACCCGGGCCCAGAGGTCGCCGTCCGGCGGCTCGGGCGGCGGCACAGCGGCGTCGCCCGAACGGGTCAACGTGGCCGGGTCGTCGTGCGGCGTGCTGCGCCGGGCCCCGCGGTGGTGGTCCATCGCGCAGTGGTGCGTGATCGTCAGCAGCCACGAGCGCAGGTTGCGCGTATGGGTGAGCCGCGGGTACGCGTCGAGGGCGCGGGTCCACGCCTGTTGGGCGACGTCATCCCCGTGCACCGACCCGACGAGCGCGTGCGCGAGACGGCCGACGTCACGCCAGTGCAGGTCGACGAGGTGTTGGAAGGGCGGCAAACTCACGATGGTCAAACGCTAGAGGAGTACCGACCGTGAGTCGCCGGTCCGGCATCCGCATCCGCTCACGAGTCGCTATCTGTCCGCCCACGAGTCGCCGACCGTTCGCCCGCGGTTCTCCAGTTACCCGCCCACGAGGGCCGGCCCGACCGCAAGGATGGTCGGCGTGGATGGCGAGTTCGGGCCTCAGGTCGTCTCCGGGTCAGCGGCGCTGCGGCTCTCCCCGCGCGGCCGGCCACTCGTGGTGGCCCACCGCGGCGCCAGCGACGACGAGCCCGAGCACACCGTGGCTGCGTACCGCCGCGCGCTCGAGTACGGCGCCGACGGCGTCGAATGCGATGTACGGCTCACCGCAGACCACCATCTCGTCTGCGTCCACGACCGTCGGGTCGACCGCACGTCCGACGGGGCCGGTGCGGTGAGCGCCCTCGAACTGGCTCGGCTCGAGGCGCTGGACTGGGCGTCCTGGAAGGTTCGCCCCGGCGACGTCGAACAGCCCGAGGCCGACCCCGAACGCGGGCGGCTGCTCACCCTGCGCCGACTGCTCGACGTGCTGCTCGGCGCAGGGAAAGAAGCGCTCACCCTCATCGAGACCAAACATCCGACCCGCCACGGCCGCGACGTCGAGAGCACCTTGGTGCAGGTGCTCCGCAGCGTTGGCCTCGACGCCGGCGACCGGCCCGGGCTGCCGCACGTCCGCGCGATGTCGTTCTCCCGCCGCGCGTTGCTGCATCTGCATCGCCTCAGTCCGGACCTGCCGCTCGTCTACCTGGTCGATGCCGCCGTCTCCCCACTCACCTGGGATGGCTTGCTCCCCACCGGTGTCGGTGCGGTCGGGCTCGACGTGCGGCTGCTCCGGCGCCGCCCCCGCGTCGTCGAGCGGTTTCATCGGCGCGGACACCAGGTGTACGTCTGGACCGTCGACGAGGATGACGACGTCGACCGCTGCGTCGATCTCGGCGTCGACGTCGTCATCACCAACCGGCCGAGCCGGGTACGAGGCCGGGTCAGCGGGTAACTTGTCGCTGTGGCCTCGGAGCGTTCGATAGCACCGGCGGATGGTGACGACGGCGCGGCAGCGGCCCACGTCGTTGCTCCGTTGACCGTCTCGGTGACGCAGGGTCCGAGCGCCGACAGCGTCCTGTGCACGATGCGGGTGCCGCAGCGCGCGTCGTCGGTACGGCATGTGCGGGCCGAGGTGGTTTCCGACCTCGGCGAGCGCGGGTTCTCCGACGACCTCGTTGAGGAGGCTGAGATCGTCGTCTCCGAGTTGTTCACCAACGCGGTACGGCACGCCCGGCCACTCTCCGACGGCACGGTGCGGGTGCGGTGGCGGGTCCGCCCCGAGGTGGTCGAGGTCGAGGTCACCGACGGCGGCAGCGCTACCGTCCCACGACCGGCGCCGCGCACCGTCTGGCTCGACTCGGGCCGCGGTCTGCGCATCGTGCGCGCACTGGCCCACGAGTGGGGGGTCACCGACGACCGCACCGGCACGGTCGTCTGGGCCACCCTTGGCGGTCCCAGCCACCGCCGAGCCACCTGACGGCGCGGCGGCGGTGCCCGGCCCCCGGTCGGCATCGCCGCGCCGACGCGTCATCCGTACCTGCGTGCGCCCGGCGTGCACGCTGCACCGTTCCGGTAGGCCGGATGACGCCAGCGCGGCGCCACTAAGGTGGCGCCATGGGTAAGGCTTCCCGACGCCAGCGCGGATCCGATCTCCGGGTGCGGCCTCGGCCGGCGCCGTTCGAACGGCGGCCGTTCCAGGGGCTGTCGAACGAGACCGACTGGGTCGCGCTTCGCGAGATCGTTCCCGCGGCCACCGCGGTGATCACGGTGCGGCCCGAGTACGTTCCCGAGGACTCACCGGCCGAGGTCACCGTCGCCACGGTGCTCCCGCTCGCCTGGCCGGGCCTGCGCCGCGCCGACGGCACTGTGCTGGTCGGTGCGCAGTCCGGCGGCGCGAGCGGCGACCCCTCCCGTGACCTCGCCGCGCAAGTGCTCGCCGCGCTGGCGGCCGAGCCGGGCCAGCCGGTGCTGGCCACCGCGGCGGTCACCGCCGACAGTCCGCGGCTGCAGGACGTGCTCGCTCCCGACTCCGGTTTCGAGGTCACCATGCACGCCGGCTTCGACTTCTGGGTCGACGGCCACGAACTCGCCGACGACGCCCAGGACTCCCTCGACCGGGCCAACGAGACGATCGTCCCGACCGTGGCCATGGCGGCGCTTCCCGCGGCGTACTGGGTGCGTATCGGCGAGCGGCCCCACATCCGTCTGGTGCTCCCGGATGACGAGGACGCCGCCACGGACGCGCTGGCGCGGCTGCACGCCGCCGACGGCGACGGTCTCGGTGGACCGACCCGGCTGCTCGGCGCGTTCCGGGCCGGTGGTCTCCTCATCCCGGTCTGGGACCTCGACCCAGCACGCGAGGCCAGCGACTACGAGGCCGAACTCGCTGCCTGGCACGGCCGCTACACCGCGGCGCTCGCGTCATCCGCACCGCTCACCGCGGACGAGCGTCGGGCCCGCGCCGGTCTGCTCAGTCGGCAGGTCACGCTCCGTTGATGGCGCGGCTGGCTGGCTGGCTGGTGTGCTCGGATGGTCGCTCTGACGACGATCGGTGCACGCCCACACGGAGCGTGCGGCCCGGACTCGAGGGCGGAGCGTGGCAGTGCGCGCGATGACCGGACGGGCTGCTGCGGTGGTCCCGTGCAAGGACGAGGCGCAGCGCATCGCGGCCACGGTCGCCGCGCTGCGCTCGCTCCCGACGGTGGGTCGGGTCGTCGTCGTCGACGACGGCAGCACCGACGACACGGCTGCGGTGGCCGAGGCGGCCGGCGCGGACGTGGTGCGTCACTCGCGCAACCGTGGCAAG
>JBOFJB010000176.1:0-4018 GCA_051650465.1 Dermatophilaceae bacterium
GCCACGGACTTCGGAAAGGTGATGCCGTCACCGGCTCGATCAAGGCGCCGCGCGAGGGTGAGGAGCCGCAGCAGCAGACCGTCGGCTCGCGCCACAACCGGCAGAAGTACACGCCTCTCGCGCGGCTCGACACCGTGAACGGCCTTGCTCCGGATGAGGCCCGTCGCCGCCCGGAGTTCACGAAACTCACCCCGCTCTACCCGCAGGACCGGCTTCGGCTGGAGACCGAGCAGGGCGTCATCACCACGCGGATCATCGACCTTGTCGCTCCGATCGGGAAGGGTCAGCGCGGCCTTATCGTCGCTCCGGCCAAAGCCGGCAAGACGATGGTCATGCAAGCGGTCGCCAACGCGATCACCACGAACAACCCTGAAGTCCACCTCATGGTCGTGCTTGTCGACGAGCGGCCTGAAGAGGTCACCGACATGCAGCGAGCGGTCAAGGGTGAGGTCATCTCCTCGACATTCGACCGCCCGGCCGACGACCACACCACGGTCGCCGAGTTGTCGATCGAACGGGCAAAGCGGCTCGTCGAGATGGGTCACGACGTGGTCGTGCTGCTCGACTCCATCACCAAGCTCGGCCGGGCGTACAACCTTGCCGCGCCGGCGAGCGGGCGTATCCTCTCCGGCGGCGTCGACTCAGCGGCGTTGTACCCACCGAAGAAGTTCTTCGGCGCGGCCCGCAACATCGAGAACGGCGGCTCGCTCACCATCCTCGCGACCGCGCTGGTCGAGACCGGCTCGCGGATGGACGAGGTGATCTTCGAGGAGTTCAAGGGCACCGGCAACATGGAACTCAAACTCGACCGGCAGTTGGCCAACCGACGCATTTTCCCTGCGGTCGATGTCAACAACTCCGGCACCCGGCGCGAGGAGATCCTGCTCGCTCCCGACGAGTTGAAGATCATGTGGAAACTACGGCGGGTTCTCGCCGCGCTCGACAGCCAACAGGGCATTGAGTTGCTCCTCGACCGGCTGCGCAAGACGAAGAATAATTACGAGTTTCTCGTTCAAGTGCAGCAGACCAGTTCGATCAAGCTCGACGACGAGGACGAGGCCTAGTCCCAGGTCTTCCGGCCATCACCGACGGGCGAGGCCCGCACGAGCAGCGAGCCCGTGCGGGCCTCGTCTGCGCTCGAGCGGTCCTGGATCCGCCGCTGGAGCCCCGGATGACGGCGCGCCCTCCGGCTCGTCTCAGTCTCGCGCGACGGTACGGTGCATCGCGGGGAAGTCGCTACGGACGAATCCGCGAGAGGAGTAGATCCTCGCTCCCTCGGGAGTGGCGAACAGGTCCAGCCGATCCACGTCGGTCGACTCCTCGAACCACCCCAGTACGGCGTCGGTGCACGCGGCAGCGTGGCCGTCGCCACGGTGGTCCGGGAAGGTCGTGACGTTCGAGAGCAACCCCACCGAGCCGTTGGTGCACGACGGTCCGGGGATGACCGCGATCACCTCACCGACCGCGCAGGCCACCACTGCGCCGGACACCTCGGCGACGATCACTCGTGCGTCGGTGGCGTCGACCCGGTCGACGAACCAGCGGTGCGCCGCGAGCTGCCAGCCGGGATCGGCCAGCGCGGCGGCATCCGCGCCCACCGCCTCGAACATCACGCCCCGCAGCTCTACGAGCGCGTCGGCGTCACCGGGAAGGGCGGCGCGGATGACAACCGCCGTACCCGGGTACCCGGGCCCGCCGGTCGGTGCAACGTCCTCCGGCTCGCTCACCGTTGTGGACCCAGGGCGAGTCGGCGGCGGAGCTCGATGCGGCCGTCGGGGGAGTCGGGGAGGTTCCACCACGACTCGACCCACCAGGTGGCGCCGGCGGCCTGCCACCGCGCGACCGGTGGGCGCACCGACCCGAAGCCGCCGTGGCTGTCACCCTCGACGACGACGTCGTAGCCCTCCATGCCCAGCCCGGCGTCGGCGCGCAGCGACCTGATCGTCGCCACCAGCTCGCGCAGGCCGTCGGGGGTGAGGTGGGAGTCGGGCGCCTCCGGGCTGCCTCCGGCGATTGCGGGGAACACGCCCTGCCAGCGGGCCGCGCGCTCGAGCGAGCGCTGCCGGGTGCGACCGGGCACGAGCAGACCGACGCACCAGACCGGCGGATGCGGGTGCTGCACCGGGGGCGGCGGCACGAGCTCGGTGACCGGCCGGGCGCTGTAGTACTCGCCGTCGTACTCGAACGGCTGGCCGGCCATGAGCCCCGCGTAGACCGCGAGGCACTCGTCGAGCTTGCGGGCGCGCGTCGCCCGGCCCTCGTCGGCCTCGAACGCCAGCCAGTTGCCGTGCAGGGCACCGAGTCCGACCCCGAGGGTGACCCGGCCGACGGACAGCCGGTCGACCGAGCCCACGCGAGACGCGAGGTCCCACGGGCGGTGCCGAGCGGCAGGCGTGAGCAGCGTGCCGAAGCGGATCCGTTCGGTCGCCACCGCCGCCGCGCCGAGGGTGACCCAGGCGTCCTGCCCCCAGACCGCCTCCCAGGAGAAAACCATGTCCCAACCGGAGTCCTCGGCGAGCCTGGCGAGGTCGGCGAACTCCCGCTCGCTGGCATATGTGATGACGGCCCCGAACCTCATGTGATGACGCTACCGGCGACTCCCGACGAACGGCGCCGGGTGTCGACCGGGCAGCATGCCGCGCGCTCAACACCCCAGCCGCGATGGATGGCGTCGTCCACATCCGGCCCGATGGCCTGCACTCATCCACAGATGCGGCGCTGCGGCCGGCGTCCTGCTCTGCTGACGTGCGTCGACGACCACCGTTCTTGGCATGGCCGAGACGAGGCAGCGCCGCCTGACCCTGTCCGAGCGGGCGACGCGGGCGGCGGCCGTGGCGAGTCGACACGGTGGGGTGGCGCATCGCCGCGATCTGCGAGCCGTCGGGGTGTCGCGCGCCGACGTTCGCAGCGAGGTGACTGCCGGGCGGTGGACCACTCACGGCCACCACACCGTCGTCCCCGGAAGCGGGTCGCCCGTCGGTGAAGGCCGGTGGTGGCACGCCGTCTGGGAGTCGGGCGGTGGTGCGGTCCTCGATGGTGTCGCAGCGCTGCAGGCATCGGGGATGACCGGCTTCGAGCAGCCGCGCATCGATGTGTCGTTGCCGCGTGACAACCGGCGCCACCGCGTCGACGGCGTCGATGCCGCCCACCCGGGCAGCCGGCATCCTGCGGGCAGACGTGCCGATGGCGGCCGTCAACGCCGCTGCATGGTCCGTGTCGCACCGGCAGGCGGTGCTGCTCATCTGCCTCGTGCTGCAGCAGCGCCTCACCACGCCTGACCGCCTGCAGTCGGCCTGGGACGCCGGCCGCACCAGGGTCCTCCGAGGCCGGCGCGACCTGCTCGACCTCGTGGTCGACGACGTCTGCGACGGCGTCGACTCGCTCGGCGAGCTCGACGTCGCCGGTCTCTGCCGGGAGGCCGGCCTTCCCGAGCCCGACCGGCAGGTGGTACGAACCGTCTCCGGCGGGCGCGTCTACCTCGACCTGCGCTGGGACTCCATCGGGCTGGTCGTCGAGATCGACGGCGGGCACCACGCGCTGGCGCTCAGCACGGTCGACGACGCGCTGCGCCAGAACGCGGTCGTCCTACGCGACGACCGCGTCTTGCGTATCCCGGTGCTGGGTCTACGGATGGCGCGTCAGCAGTTCCTCGGCCAGCTGGTGCGAGCCCACGCGACGTGGTCAAGTCAGCCGGCGCGGTGAGGGCGCACCGGCCACCGATCACGTCTACCGCTGGGTGCCGAGGGGGCGGCATCCTGCGCGCTCGGCACCGGTCTGGGCTCGGGTGCGGTCGTGCCCAGGAATGACGGCGGGGGCCGCGGCCGTTTAGGCCACGGTGTGCTCCTCTGGCACACTTGACGGCCGGACCGGTTCACGGCAAGACGCGCTTCTGCAGCGGTGCGCTACGGGTGAGACAGCACAGCGCTGCGCCCGCCGACCCGGAGACATCCAAGGAGATCGCTCGTGAAGAAGGACATTCATCCCGCGTACGTCGAGACCACGGTCACCTGTACCTGTG
>JBOFJB010000177.1:0-5099 GCA_051650465.1 Dermatophilaceae bacterium
CCATCCCGGGGATGGTCGCGGCGATGGCGGTCTATCTACTGCTGCGGGGGTACCGGATGCTGCGCACCGACGCCGCGGCCGGCCTGGCGGTGGAGGACCTCGCGGTGTTGCAGGGCGCCGGGAAGAAGCGGGCGTCGTCCCAGGGGCCGTTGTCGGCGTTGTCGTACCGGTTGGCGCCGACGGTGCGGGCAGCGTTGCCGGAGAAAGCGATTGGGTGGCTGCAACGGCAGATCAACCAGGCTGGTCGGCCGGCCGGGGTGGATGTCGACTCGGTGGTCGCTCGTGGGGTGATGTGGCTGATCATCGTTTCGCCGGCGGTGGTCATTTTCGTGTTGCAGGGGCGGGCGTTGCCGGTGTTGATGGCGACGGCCGCGGTGTTGGTGATGCCGTTGGCGCGGTTGTCGGCGCTGGGGCGCAAGCGGCGGGAGCGGATCGACCGGGACCTGCCCGACTTCCTCGACGTGCTCGCGGTCACGGTGAGCGCCGGGATCGGCTTCCGGCAGGCGTTGGCCGTGGTGGCGGCACGTTTCGGTGGCCCGCTCGCGGAAGAGATCACCACGACGCTGCATCAGATCAGTGCGGGGGCGAGCGTGCGGTCGGCGTTCCGGGCGTTGCGGGACCGCAACGAGTCCGAGTCGATCGAGGAGTTCACCACGGCGTATCTGCAAGCCGAGGAACTCGGCGCACCGCTGGTCGACACGCTCAATCAGATCGCGTCTGACATGCGGCGCGCGGCGGCGCAGCGGCACCGGCAGAAGGCGGCCCGGTTGTCGCCGCGGGTCACGTTGTTGACGACGGTGGTGATGGTGCCGGGCGCGATGGTCTTGCTCATCGCCGGCCTCTACGTCGGGGCGGATCTCGAACTGGGGGTGTTCGGTGGCGGCTGATTCGCGGACGAACGCCGCGCCCAGCGCGGGTGCCGCAGATGGCGCGCCTCGTGGGAGCGCCGCGCCGGCGTTACCCGTGGCTGGTTCGGGCACACCCGCTCCGGTAGCGCCCCGGTCGATCACCATCACGGTGGCTCAGGTGGCGCTGCTCGTGCGTATCTTCTTGCTGCTCTTCGTCGAACTGATTTGGCTTGTCCAGGGGCGTGGCCCGGAGGCGGTAGTGGTGGTCCTCGTTGCGGTCTCGTCGTACCTCGCGCTGCGTTCGGGTCGGGTGCGCGAGTTCGTGTCCCGTCATCCGCTGGTCGTGTTGATCGACGTCATCGCACTGCTGCTCGTCGTGGCGGTGGTCGGAGTCGACAGCCCGTTCGTACTGGCGCTCGGCACGTCCGCGCTCGTGGTGGGGTTGTGGCTGCCCGTGGTGCCTGGCGCCGTGGTGATCTCGGTGTTGCTCGCCGTGCATCTGACCCTGCTCACCGCTCGCTCAGTCGACGAGGCGGCGGTGTCGGCGTTCGTGGTGCTCGTGCCGGCGGTGGTGCTCACGCTCTGGCTGCTCGGCATCGCCATCCAGCGTTCGGGCCGCGCCGAGGCCAGAGCGCAGGCGTCGCTGCGGGATGCGATGGCTGTCGCCGCGGCATCCGAGGAGCGCGGGCGGATCGCTCGCGAGATGCACGACACCGTGGCGAAGTCGTTGCAGGCGATGGCGTTCACGGCGTCGGCACTGCCGGCGCATCTCGAGCGGCGGCCGGAGGTGGCGGCGGTGCGGGCGCGTGAACTGGAGAGCGACTGCACCGACGTCATCGGGCAGGTTCGGGCGTTGATGGGTGAACTACGGGTCCCGGTGGCCGAAGTGCCGTTCGCGGAGTCGGTGGCGCAGGTGGTCGACGAGTGGCGCCGTACGTCGCCGGGCCGGGTCGTCACCCGCCTCCACCCGGTGGAGGTCACTGACGGCTTGGTGCGCTACGAGGTGTTGATGGGGTTACGCGAGGCGTTGGAAAACGTGCGCCGGCACGCCGGGCGGTGCACCACGACGGTCACCCTGGATGCCGATGGCGACCAGGTGGTGTTGGTCGTCGCCGACGACGGTGTGGGCAGCGACCCGCAGCAGGTGCGCGCGGCGGCCGACAGCGGGCACTTCGGGGTGGTCGGGATGCGCGAGCGGATGCAGCGCGTCGCCGGCGAACTGACGCATGACAGCGTCCCGGGCGTCGGGACGACGGTGCGGTTCAGGGTGCACCGACACGGGTTGGTGGAGAAAAACAAGGGAGTCGCCTGATGACATACACGGTCTGCATCGTCGACGACAGTGCGGTGATGCGCCGCGGGGTCCGGTCGCTCATCGAGACGGACGACGAGTTGGCGATCGTCGGTGAGGCCGGGAACGGCGCCGAGGCGCTGCAGGTGGTGCGGCAGACCGCACCCGATGTGGTGCTGCTCGATGTGCGGATGCCGGAGCGGGATGGGCTTTCAGTGGTGCGCGAACTCGCCGAGACGGCGCACGTGGTGATGCTGACATTCTCCGATGAGACCGAGGTGATCTTGCATGCCCTCGAGGAGGGCGCGATCGGCTATCTCGTGCACGGCACGTTCGGGGCCGAGGGTTTGGCGGCGATGGTCCGGGCGGCCGCTGAGGGCACTGGCGCGCTGTCCGGCCCGGCGCTGGATGCGCTGCGCGCCGGGCACACCTTGCCGGTCGCCCGGGCGGGTTTTGGCCTCTCGGATCGGCAGGCTGAGGTGATGGATCTCATCGCGGCGGGGCGCGGCAACCGGGAGATCGCCAAGCATCTGTTCGTCTCGGAGAAGACGGTGAAGAACCACATCAACCAGATCTTCCCCAAGCTGGCCGTGACCACTCGGGCTGAGGCGATTGTCGCCTGGCTGGGCACCTCGACGGGCTGAGCATCTCGACGGGCTCGGCACGGGCCTCGGTTGGGCCTGCTGGTGGGCCTGCGGGCCCTGGGGAGATGCCGCGGACGCGCATACGTTTATCGGTATCGGGAGAAGCCGCAGGGGCCAACCGCTGTTAATTCAGATATCGAAATCACCATCGATCTATTGTCGAAGGAGCACATGATGACGCACGCCGTCGCCGCCCGTTACACCACCCTCGTCGCAACACTGCAGGACCGCCGCGAAGCCGGCCAGAACGCCCTCGAATACCTCGGCATGGCTCTCGTCGCCGGGGTCATCGTCGCCGCCATCGCAGGTGTTCTTAAGGGTACTGCAATTACCAAATACATGGACAACGCCTGGGAAGACATCATCAAGGGCGACGGCTGAGAGACGCAGCAAATGATGGGTGGAGTCGCGAGCCGACTTCACCCATCATTCGTGTGCGATGGAGATCATGTTGCCTCACGTGGGGATGCCCGCTTGGTGGGGGTGTGGATCTTGGTGCGGTTTAGGTAGGTGGCGTTGGCTTTGCGGCGGGTGGTGGTGATGCCGCGGCGGCGGGCGAGTTCGAGGAGGTTGGCTTGGATGAGATCGATGTCGCTGCGGAGTCGGGCGGGGTTGAGGATGGTTAGCAGGTGGGTGAGGTCGCGGTGGTCGATGGAGTCCAGGGTGTGGGGGTGGTCGCGTAGTAGCCGGTTCAGTGGGGTGGTGGCGGAGTCGTAGGTCTTGGTGACTTTGGCGCCGTGGCGGGTCTTGGTGGTGAGTTTCTGTTGTGGTGTGCCCCGGGTCTGATGGAGTCGGGATTGTTGAATTCTGTGTCACCTGAGATCAGGAGGCATGGATGGCTCGTCGTGGTTACCCGCCGGAGTTCCGGCGCAAGGTTCTGGATCTGCTGGCGTCCGGGCGCAAGGTCGCCGACGTGGCTCGGGACCTGGAGATCAGTGATCAGACGATCTACGCGTGGCGTCGGCAGGACCGGATCGACCGAGGCAGCCAGCCTGGCCTGACCACGAGCGAGAAGACTGAACTGGCGACGGCGAATCGGAAGATCGCCGCGTTGGAGGCCGAGCTCGCGGCCGCGAAGCGTGCCTTGGAGATCCTCGAGCCGGTGGTGCCCCCAAAAGACCGATACGCGGCCATCCGGGAGATGGCCGCTGACGGGCACTCGGTGCAGCAGTCCTGCCGGCTGCTCGCGGTCTGAGCCGCCCCGGCATGTCCGGAGACCTTCTAGTTTGAGACCTCGGCGGGTGTCGGGGTCTGGTGGTGAGCGTAGTAGGCGGCCTCGAGTTCGGCTGGTGGGATATCGCCGCAGTACTCGTACAGTCGGGTGTGGTCGAACCAGTCGACCCATTCGGCGGTGTCGTACTCGACGTCGTCGAGGTGTTTCCACGATCCGCGGGGTTTGATCAGTTCGGTCTTGTACAGGCCGTTGATGGTCTCGGCGAGGGCGTTGTCGTAGGAGTCGCCGACGGACCCGACCGAGGCGGCGATCCCGGCTTCGGCGAGGCGGTCGGTATAGCGGATGGCGGTGTACTGGGCGAGTTCAGGGGGTCGTGGGCCTTCACCCAACGGGCCAAGGACTCCGGCCTGGTCCCCTCGATGGGCTCGGTCGGTGACTGCTACGACAACGGCCTCATGGAGTCGTTCTGGGCCCGGATGCAAGTCGAACTGCTCAACCGCACAAAGTGGCGCACCCGCCTCGAACTCGCCAACGCGATCTTCGACTACCTCGAGATCTTCCACAACCGGCAGCGCCGCCACTCAGCCCTTGGCTACCTCACCCCGATACAGTTCGAGAACCAGACACCCGTGGCATAAGGATCCAGCCCGGACGACACCGGGAAACTCGGGGCAGGCCAAGGTCTCCACGAAACCCGGGGTCGATCAGGACTTCGGCAGGCTGCCTGGGCGGGTCATCGAGCGGCCTTGGCCGGCGACCAACCCGGTCCGGTAGGGCTTGAGCCGCCGGTCGATCGTGGCTGCGGAAATCCGCGTCAGCGCGGCCAGGCCGTTCTGGTCCAGGGTCAACTCGTCGTGCGCTGCCAGTGCCGGCACCAGTTCGGGCAGGGCGGGCGCGAGCCGCTTCCCGGTGGGCCCGCCGAGGGTGGCCCAGCACTTGGCGAAGGCCTCGATGATCTCCGGGCCGTACACCTGCACCGGGGAGCGGGCCCGGCGCAGGGCCTCGGCAAAGTCGGCGCTCAATTCTGTGACCTGCGGTTTCGTAGACAACTTTCATCTCTCGACGAGCCCCCGGCCACCGATCAGGTGCCCCAGGACGCCTGCCTGATGTGGTTCGAGTCCTCCTGCGGCACAGGTGGATGG
>JBOFJB010000178.1:0-1943 GCA_051650465.1 Dermatophilaceae bacterium
CGCCGGTGACCTCCCGGATGCCGCGCGCGCCCTCCCAGCGCTGCTCACCGCACTGTCGGCGGCACCTCGCGGCACCGCGGGTGTGGTTGCCACCGATACCGGCGGCGTGCCCAACGTGCTGCTCTCGGTGTGGTCCACCAAGCAGTTGCGCGCCGGGATGCCGGCCCAGGTCGCCGGCCGCGCGGCCCGGCAGCTGCTGCACCTGCCGCACCTGACCGTGCCGGTCGAGGCCGACGCCGCGCGCGACATCGACACGCCCGAGGACCTGCGCCAGGTCGGCGACCCCTGAGCGGAGAGCGTGCGGGCCGTCCGGCCGGGCCAGGAGGTCGTCCTGCAGCACCTCGAGGCAGACTGGCCCGACGTCCGACGACCCGCACGCCATCCGAGACATCAGCGCATCAATGACCATATGATCTGGTGTATGCGGACCACCCTCTCCCTCGATGACGATGTCGCCGCCCACCTCGAACGACTGCGAGGCCAGCGCGATCTGACCTTCCGGGAGCTCGTGAACACCGCGCTCCGGGCCGGTCTCGCCACAGTCGAGCACGACGCCGCTGCGCGACCCGGCCCCTACACGACCCCGCGCTCGCTCGGCCGGCCCCGCCTCCCGGACGTCGACGACGTCAGCGAGGCACTCGCCCTCCTCGACGAGGACGGGCTGCGGTGATCGTGGTCGACGCGAACCTCCTGGTCTATGCGTACGTCACCGACTTCGACCAGCACTCGCAAGCCCGCGACTGGCTGGAGCAGGAACTGTCCAGCGGACCGCGCGTCGCGCTGCCCTGGCCCAACCTCCTGTCGTTCGTCCGCCTCGTGAGCAACCCGCGCCTGTTCTCGGAGCCCGTGTCGATCGCCACCGCATGGACACAGGTCGACGAGTGGTTGGACGCCGAACCGGTCTGGGTTCCCGCACCGGGGACCCGGCACCCCGAACTGCTAGGCCGGTGCCTTCGCACTCGTGGCCTCCGACCGAACGACGTCCCGGATGCCCACCTCGCGGCGCTCTGCCTCGAACACGGCCTGTCGATCGCCACCTCCGACGCGGGTTTCGCACGGTTCGACGGCCTGCGCTGGTTCGACCCCCTCGGCACGTGACGCGCCGAGACCGACCGACTGCGTCGACGGGCCCGACGGTCTCGGGCGACTCGGGCCCGGTCGCTCGTGGGGTGGGCGGCGGCCAGGCCCATCTCCATCGTCGTAGATGTGGCTGAAACCGTCGGCGCAAGGACGTTCATCGGCCACGTCTCGGACGTCAGCTGTCGATGGTGCTCATGTCGCCGTAGCGGGCACCGACGACGGACTCCCGGGGCACGGCGGCCTCGAGCCCGGCGGTCTCGTCGGCCGACAGGCTCACCCCGAGCGAACCGACGTTCTCCTCGAGATACTCGACCCGGCGCGTTCCCGGGATCGGCACCACGTCGTCGCCGCGGCCGAGCACCCAGGCGAGCGCGAGCTGGCCGGGCGTGCAGCCCCGGGCTGTGGCGAGTTCTCGAACCCGCTCGACGAGTACGAGGTTGGCCCGCAACGCCTCGCCCTGGAACCGCGGGAAGTACGCGGACCGGCGCACGTCACCGTCCTCGTACGACCCTGAAGCGGTCACCGTTCCGGTAAGGATGCCGCGCCCGAGCGGCGAGTACGGCACCAGGCCGATGCCGAGCTCGCGCAGCGTCGGCAGCACGGCATCCTCGACATCCCGGGTGAACAGGGAGTACTCGGTCTGGACGGCGGTGATCGGATGCACCGCGTGCGCCCGGCGGATCGTGGCCGACGACGCCTCGGACAGCCCGAGGTGGCGCACCTTGCCGGCGGCCACCAGCTCGGCCATCGCGCCTACCGTCTCCTCGATCGGCACGCTCTGGTCGACCCGGTGCTGGTAGTAGAGATCGACGTGATCGACCCCGAGCCGCTCCAGGCTCGCGTCGCACGCGCGGCGCACGTAC
>JBOFJB010000179.1:0-6906 GCA_051650465.1 Dermatophilaceae bacterium
CGGAAGGCAAGCCCTCGACGTGGGCGATGCCGTCACCGGCGTCGGTGACGCGGCCGACCTCCTCGCGGGCGGCGGCACCCGGCTGGTAGGACCGGACGTAGCTGTCCAGGGCGTCCCGGATCTCCTCGGGACGGATCGAAAGCTCCGTCATGGTGTCATGTCTCCTCATGTTGCCGGTCTGCGGGGCCGGGTTCGTCGATGGATGTCGGTGGTGTGGTCGGGATGCCGGTCAGCCGCCGGCAACGTGCCTGCGGGCCTCGTCGAGCCGGCGGATGATGGTGCCGTCGACGACCTCGTCGCCGACCTGCACGCGGATGCCGCCGATGACCCGGGGGTCGAGGACGACCTGGAGCAGGACGCGTTTGCCGTAGCGAGTTTCGAGCGCTGCACCGAGCCGACCGGACTGCCGCTCGGTGAGCGGAGCAGCGACGGTGACCAGAGCGCTCACCTGGTCGCGTCGGCGAGACGCGAGATCGAGATAGAGGTGCATCACCTGGTCGAGACGCCGACCACGTGGCACTCGGACAGCCTGCCGGGCGAGGCGCCGGGTCTCCGGTGTCGACTTGCCGTCGAGCAGAGCGTCGACCACTCCGGCCTTACCCTCAGCGTCGGTGTTGCGGCTCGAGAGCGCGTCGCGCAGGCCCGCGTCGCCGGCGACGATGCGCTCGAACCGGAACAACTCGTCCTCGACCCGGTCGATGCGTCCCTCGCGCTCGGCCCGAGCGAGCAGCGTCCGCACGGCGAGGCTCTCCAAGGCGTCGCCGAGGTCGCGATCGGCCGACCAGCGCTGGCCGGCTACCGTGGCGACCAGATCGGCCGCCGTCGGGCTGAGCCGGCTGTCGAAAAGCGACCGGGAAAGACCGGCCTTCGCCTCGCCCGGTCGGGAGGGGTCGGCGAGCGCGCGACGAAGCGAGGCGTTGCCCTCGACCACGTCGGCTGCGCTGAACAACTCCTCCGCTAGCCCGGACCAGTCGCGCGTCGATTCGAGCGCCCTGTTGAGCGCGGACAGCGCGGCCACAGCCGCAGCCCGGGAGGACCCCCGCATCACGCCTCCCGGCCCGCCGGGGCCACCTTCTCCGGAAGCGCGTCTCCGGACTCGAGGTCGGCGAGGAAACGGTCGACGACACCGGTACGGCGCGCGTCATCCTCCAGAGACTCGCCCACGATCTTGCTGGCCAGGACGGTCGAGAGTGTGCCGACCTCCTGACGTAGCCGAACCAGGGCCTGCTGGCGCTCGGCCTCGATCTGGCGCTGGGCGTTCTCGGTGATCCGGGCCGCCTCGGCCTGCGCCTGGGTCCGCATCTCGGCGACGATCGACGCGCCCTGCTCGCGCGCCGACTCGCGGATCTCGTTGGCCTCGTCCCGGGCTCCAGCCAACTGGGTCTGATACTGCTCGAGCGCCGAACGCGCCTCCGCCTGGGCCCGAGCCGCATCCTCGATGCCGCCCTCGATGGCGGCCCGCCGCTCGGCAAAGGCGCGCTCGAGGTTTGGGACCACCTTGCGAGCGACCACCACGTACACGATGCCGACCATGACGAAGCCGAAGATCAACTCCGGGATGTACGGGAGGAGGGGTAACTTCTCACCCTCCCCAGCCGCCACGAGCGAAGCGGCCGACGACGGCACGGCAGTCAGGTTCACAACGTCTCCTACGACGGTTTGGCGATGAAGTCAGGCGAGGGTGCTCATCTGATGGGGACGAAGTACAGCACCAAGCCGAAAATCGCGAGTGCCTCGGCCAACGCGAAGCCGAGGATGGCGATCGGCTGGAGCAGTGGGCGTGCCTCGGGCTGGCGGGCCACGCCGTTGATGTACGCCGCGAAAATCAGTCCCACGGCGATCGCCGGGCCGATCGTCGCAAGGCCGTAGCCGACGAGCGAGAGGTTTCCGAACACAGCATCCTCTTTCGGTTGGTGGTGGCGGCGCCACCGGTGGTGGGTGGGGTGGATCGGGTCAGTGGTCGTCCGCTACCGCTCCGGCGATGTAACTCGCTGCGAGAAGGGTGAAGACGTACGCCTGGAGGAACTGGACCAATGCCTCAAACAGCCACATCGCCGCTGCCATGACGAATGTCGGCAGCGACATCGCACTGAGCAGGCCGCCCTGAGCGAGGAAGTACGCACCAGCACTGACGAACAGCACAATGAGCATATGGCCAGCAAACATGTTGCCAAACAACCGCAGAGCAAGTGTCAACGGCCGGGTGATGAAGTAGGTAATGAACTCCAGAACCCAGATCGGGCCCTTGATCCACCCCGGCAGCCCCGGCGGGACAAGTCGGCTGAAGTAGCCACCGAGACCGTGTCGGCGGATACCGACCCAGTGGTAGACGACATAGATGATGATCGTAAATGCGATCGGGAAACCGACTCGGCCCGTCACCGGATTCATCACCGGCGGCAGAACACCGAACCAGTTGTTGACCAAGATCAGGGTGAAAAGACTGAACAGCAGCGGCACAAAACGTAGGAAGTCCTTGGAGCCGACCATGTCACGTGCGATTCCGTTGCGCACCATTCCGTAGACGCCTTCAAGAAGCCACTGGCCTTTGGTCGGCACCACCGCGGCCTTGCGGCTGAGCAGGACAAGAACGGTGCAGAGACCGATGACGGAAACGCCACCCCAAAACATCTGCTCGGTAACCTCCCAACCCTGCGGACCGGCAAGAGGGAGGAAGAAGATCTCCGGCGTCGGTGGGGCAAACTCGTCACCACCGGCGGCGGGGACAGATGCCAGCGGCCATGCGGCAGCGGCCAGGCTCACAGAGTCTCCTCATGGGATGGGTTGTCGTCCAGCGGTCTCGGCGGCGTCGGCACGCCGGACTCGGTCCTACCGTACCGGAGCCAGATCGTGTACACCGACAAGGCCATCCCCGCGAGAAGGCCCACGACGATGAAGAACCGGATGTCGGCCAGGACGTCGATCGCATAGCCCAGCGCGCCACCGCAGACCGGCCCTGTGATGAGGTAGGCCGTCACCGTGGCGCCCATGGCGTCCGGCTGTGGCGGCACCTCGTGCTCGCGAACGCTCATCGCGGCGCCAGCGGCGTGTCGGTCATCTCGTGACGGGCCCGGAGGTAGCCGAGGACGAGGGCGGCCTGGGTGGCCAGCGTCTGGCCGATCGCGGCGGCCGCGAAGGCCGACCCGACGAGCCACGGCGCATCGCGCACCGCCGCGATCACCGCCACGAGAGCGACCAACTGCCCGAGATACACCACCCCGGCGCCGGCGAGAGCGAGCCCGGCGGCGCCACGCAGCACAGCGGCAGTCCCCACGACACCGAGGGTCACCACGATGAGGACGACACTCGCACCGAGTCCTGCGGAGATGGCAGCGCCTCGGCCGATGACCACGCCCGCGCCGGTCGTGAGCACCACACCGGCCAGCCCCACGACGACAACGTGGCTCACCATGGTGCGGACTGGGGCGCGCATCTCACGCCGTTCTGCCACCTCGACTCCTTCATCCGCTGCTTGTGAAAAGTATCACAAGCAGCGGATGTCGCCCAACTCCGCACGAGGGCGACACCCGGCGGTCGATCACAGCGCACCATCACCGGGCGTGGACTGTCGACGTCACGGTCAGACCCGGCGAGCCAGCACCACCCAAATGGTGCGCGCGATGATCTCCAGGTCGAGCACCGGCGACCAGTTGACCAGGTACTGCAGGTCGTAGCCGAGTTTGTACTCGGCATCGGTGTGGTAGCGGCCATGGATCTGTGCCAGGCCGGTAAGCCCCGGCGGCACCTCGTATCGCCGGGTGTAGCCAGCGATCTCCCTCTCGAACCCGGCGGTCAACTCGGGACGCTCGGGGCGGGGCCCGACCACCGACATCCGGCCGGTGATGATGTGCAGAATCTGCGGTAGTTCGTCGGCCCGGGTGGCCCGCACCCATCGGCACGCCGGGATGACACGAGGGTCGCCGAGCACGGCCAGCCTGGCCCCGCCGTCGCGCTCGGCGTCGACCCGCATCGTCCGGAACTTGACCATTTCGAACGTCGCGCCGCCGACTCCGACCCGGGTCTGTCGATAGATCAGCGGCCAGCCGGCGGCCACCAACTGGTACAGCGCGGTGACCCCGAGCAGCACGACCCACACCGGCGCGGTGACCACGAGGAGGAACACATCGAGCAGGCGCTTGAAATGGCGCTGCGACGTCGGCATGGTCTGCGGGAGAAGCAGCACGAACGGCATCCCACCGATCTCACGGAGCCGATCCAGGCCGAACAGGGTCTCCCGGCCGGTGACCCGAAGCAGGATCGTCAGCCCCCCCTGGTCGAGCCGGCCGATAGTCCTCGGGTACCACTCCTCGAGCCACGCACCAGTAACCAGCACGACGTCGGTCGCCCGGGCGGCGCGGGCGGCGTCGACAACCGTGTGCGGGTCGTCGACCTCACCCACGATGTCGAGGACCTCGGCATTCACCTCGAGGTGATGGCGGGCCAACTCCAAGTCAGCAGGCTGGCCGGCGAGAAGTACCCGGGGTGGTCCTTCACGGCGTGTCCTGACCCACTGGACGACGGCCCGGTTCAACGCCACCCCGAGGGCCGCGAGCACGATGACCGCGAGCAGGTTGGGGATCGGGAATGGCAGCGCCCGCTCGATGATGGGCCCGGGTTGGCGGAGAAGCCCGGTCAGCGTGAGGTTGAGCAGTGCGACGAAACTCCCGGCCGCGAGCGAGAGGGCAGCGGCGCGGGGCAGAGCGATGCCGGCTCCGAGACGCGGCTCGCGCTCATAGAGACCGCCGAAATAGAACGCGGCAAGAAACACCAGCGCGGCGACGGCGAAGGACGAAAGATACTCACCCACCTCGTAGGTAGGCCACTGCGCTGGCGGACCGAACCGGTAGAGCATGGTCGCGACCGCCATGCCGAGCACCACGACCGCGTCGAGCAGCATGACAGCACGGAAACCACGGCGGTTGAGACGACCGAGAAGCGGAAGAGCCGTGCTGGGCTCAGCGTCCGGAAAGGACACGGGCGGCGGTCTCAGCCGCCGACGCGGACCGGACGCGGGTAAGCCGGAAACGCCTCGACGAGTTCGGTGACCTGTGCGCGTACCTCGCGCGACACCGCGTGCGCCGGATCGGGGTCGCCATGGACAACGGCCCTGGCGATGAGGTCGGCGACAGTCCGCATCTCATCCTCGGACATGCCCTGGGTGGTGACGCATGGCGTCCCCACCCGCACACCGGAGGCGACCCCCGGCTTTTGCGGATCGAACGGAATCGCGTTCTTGTTCAGCGTGATTCCCGCTGCGTCGCACCGTGCCTCGGCGTCCACTCCGGTCACCGCGACCGGCTGGAGGTCATGCAGCGACAGGTGAGTGTCCGTTCCGCCGGTGGTGGGCCGGATGCCGTGCGCCCCCAGCCCCTCCGCCAGCACCTTCGCATTCGCGACGACCTGGCGCGTGTACGCGGCGTACTCCGGCGTCGCGCACTCCTTGAAGTTCACCGCCTTCGCCGCGATCGTGTGCATCTGCGGTCCGCCCTGCATCATCGGGAAGACGGCCTTGTCGATGGCGGTCGCGTGCTCGGCCCGGCAGACGATCGCGCCGGAACGCGGCCCGCGCAGCACCTTATGGGTCGTGAACGACACCACGTCGGCGTGCGGCACCGGGCTGGGGATCGCGCCGCCCGCCACGAGGCCGACGAAGTGCGCGGCATCCACCCAGAAGACCGCGCCCACCTCGTCGGCGATCGCGCGGAACCGGGCGAAGTCGATGAGCCGCGGGATGGCCGACCCGCCGGCGACGAGGAGTTGAGGGCGGTGCTCCTTGGCGAGTCGTTCGACCTCGTCGTAGTCGATCTGCTCGCTGTCCCTGTCGACTCCGTAGTGCACCGCGTTGAACCACTTGCCCGAGAACGAGACCTTGGTCCCGTGGGTGAGGTGCCCACCGTGCGGAAGGCTCATCGCCAACAGCGTCTCACCGGGCTTCAGGAACGCCCCGTAGACAGCCTGATTCGCGCTGGCCCCCGAATGCGGCTGCACGTTGGCGTGGTCAGCACCGAAAAGTGTCGTACACCGCGTGATGGCGAGCGTCTCGGCCTTATCGACCTCAACACAGCCACCGTAGTACCGCCGCCCCGGGTACCCCTCGGCGTACTTGTTCGACAGCGTCGAACCCAACGCGGTGAGCACCTCAGGGCTGGAGAAGTTCTCGCTGGCGATCAGTTGCAGCCCACCCCGAAGCCGGTCGATCTCGGCCACGAGGATGCTGGCGATCTCGGGGTCGGCGGCCTCCAGGGCGCCAGCGTCGGATCCGTAGAACGTGTCACTCATGCTCGGTGCTCTCTCGCAACTGGCCGGGGGTCGGTGCGTCAGGGTCGGCGCCGGTTAACTGTAGAGCCTCGGACCGGGCCCGCTCCACGACGGACACCACCTGATCCGTCGACAGCGCGCCGACCCGCAGCACCACCGGCTCCTCCCGGGTGCAGTCGACGATCGTCGACGCCAAACCACCAGTGACCGGACCACCGTCGAGATAGAACTCGACCGCCGGGCCCAACTGACTGGCTGCCTCGACCACGGTGCGAGACGCCGGGTGTCCGTGGCGGTTGGCGCTGCTTACCGCCATCGGCCCGACCTCACGGAGCAGCGCCAGGGCGACCTCGTCATCCGGCATCCGCAGGGCAACGGTCCCGCCGGTGTCACCGAGGTCCCACATCAGGGACGGCTGGGCCTTGAGCACGATGGTGAGCGGCCCGGGCCACCACCGCGCGATGAGCGCCCGCGCATACTGCGGCACGTCAGCGGCCAGGCCGTCGACAGTGCGGATGTCGGGCACGAGCACCGGTGGCGGCATGTCGGCGCCGCGCCCCTTGGCCTCGAGCAGGTCACGTACCGCCTCGCCGGAGAACGCGTCGGCGCCGATGCCGTACAGCGTGTCGGTAGGGATGACGACCAGGC
>JBOFJB010000180.1:0-3339 GCA_051650465.1 Dermatophilaceae bacterium
GCCGGCATCACCCGTCGCCAGGCCCAGTACTCGTACGGCTTCATGTCGCGGCCGAGGCCCGTTCCGGCCACCAGCCCCGGGTCGTACACGACGAGGCGCCGCCCCGACGCCGTCATCCGGTCCGCCCACTCGTGCGACAGCGTGACAAGAGCCAGCTTGCTGGTCGCATAGGCGACGCCTCCCGGTTCCCGTGAGCCCGGGCGACCCGGCGGAGGAGTGAGGTCGGGCGCCGCCATGACGTTCGGCGGCTGCCACACCGGGTCGGGAACGAGGCCGAACGACGCGCGCTTCCCACGATGGGTGGACGACCCCATCGGCACCACGAGGGCCGTGCCGGCCAGTGAGCTCTCCAGCTCTCGCGCCAGTACATGCTGGGCGAGGACGTTGACGGCGAAGGTCAGCTCGTGGCCCTGAGCGCTGCGACGGCGGCGATCGGTGAGCTGGGTCCCGGCGTTGAGGACGACCGCGTCGAGACCGCGCACGTCGCCGCGCCGCACCAGGTCCCGAACCTTCGCCGAGGCCTTGGTGACGGACCAGAGATCTGCCAGGTCGACCGCGACGCCGTGCGCCGAGAGCCCGCGACGTCGGGCCCGCTGGACCGCGGCACCGAGTGTGCCCGGGTCTCGGGCGAGCAGGAGGAGAGTGGGCCGGGCGGCGTGTTCGATCAGCCGGGCCAGCACCGCGGCGCCGATCCCGCTCGTCGGGCCGGTGAGGAGCACGACCGGGTGGTCGGTTCGCCCCCCGCTGATGTCATAATGTGTCATGAGATCAGTGTGCGGTGATGTCATGATCTGACGCAAGAGGCTGAGGTTACGCTGGCTCGTGTGCCCCGCTGGCCAGAACGCACTCGTGAACGACTGGTGGAGTCGGCGCTCGAACGGTTCACCGAACGCGGCTACTCCACGACGACGGTCGACGACATCGCCGCACATGCCGGGGTGACCGCACGGACGTTCTTCCGGTACTTCTCCGACAAGGAGGAGGTGCTGTTCGCCGCCGACGACCGACTGCTCCCCGCACTCACTACTGCCATCACCGCCGAGACCTCGCCGGTCGGTGCTCTACCGCTGATGAGCCAGGTCCTCGGCGACCTCGCCGACCTGCTCGAACCCGACCGATCCCGACTCGCCCGTCGACAGCGGATCATCGAGGCGGACATCGCTCTGGCGGGCCGCGAGCTGGCCAAGCAGGCCCGCTGGCAGACCGAGGCGGCCGCGGCCCTGGTGCATCGTGGCTTCGACCCTGCCGCGGCCGACATGCTGGCCGCGGTCGGCTTCGCGCTGTTCCGGCGATGTCTGCACGCCTGGCTGGCGGAAGAAGGTGGCCCACCGTTGCGCGAGCGCATCACGTCGTCCCTCCCCGGAGTCCGTGTCGTCCTCGACGAGAGGAGCACACCGTCTCGCTGACGCTCGGCACGGCGATCAGTCGGTATCGTGCCGACCGTCCTGCTGCTCCCAGTCCCCACGAGGTTCCCCGTGCCCGCAGTTGACCGCCTCCGGTCGTCGCTGCACCCGGTCGTGCGTCAGCTCGTCAAGTTCGGCATGGTCGGAGGAGCCGGGTTCGTCGTCGACGTCGGCGGCTTCAACCTCCTGCGATTCGCCGGTGGCGAGGGCCCCCTCTACGACTACCCGCTGACCGCGAAGGTGGTGTCCGGCGCTGCCGCCACCGTCGTGTCGTGGCTCGGGAACCGCTACTGGACGTTCCGGCACACCCGGCGCGATGCGGCCCACCACGAGTTCGTGCTGTTCGCCGTGATGGCCTCGATCGGTACGGGTATCGCCATGCTGTGTCTGTGGTTCTCGCACTATGTGCTGGACTTCACCTCACCGATCGCCGACAACATCGCCGCGAACGGCGTCGGTCTCGCGCTGGCCATGGCGTTCCGCTTCTGGGCCTACCGTCGCCACGTCTTCAGCAACGACGGAGACGGAACCCTCGTCGGCGAGGTCGCGGCCCACCAGGCCCATCCGGTCGACGAACGTGCCGGTCGTCGCGCGTCCTAACCGCACCAGGGCTCACCGGTTGTGACGAATCGCCCGTCGCCGCAACCGCATCCGCAGCACCAGACCGATCATCTCGAGGCCGAGAGCGACCGTCTTGCCGAGCTCACCGGTCACGGATGAGACACCCACCCGCTCCCGGTAGTTGACCGGGACCTGCACCATCCGGGCCCGGGTGATCACGCTGATGAGCAGCATCTCCAGACCGTACGCCGAGCCGTCGAGCGTGGACCTGGTGAGGATGGCCTCGGCCTGTGCACGGGTCATCACGCGGAAGGTGCACCCGACGTCGCTGAGGTATGAGGTGTTGTACAGGACCTCGATGAGCTTGGCCACGGCCCAGTTGCCCCAGCGGAGGAACCACCCCATGTTGGCGCCGTGCCAGATGAAGTTCGACACCGTGCGCGAACCGACGACGAGGTCGCACTCGGGCATGAAGGCGAGCAGCTTGCGCAGGTCCTCCGGTTCGAACGTGCCGTCGGGCTCGCAGACCGCGACCAGATCGGCGCCGGAGTCGATCGCCTCCCGTAGGCCCCGCTTGATGGCCGCGCCGTAACCCTGGGTGGTCTCGACGACCTCGCGCGCACCCGTGGTGGCCACCTCGTCGGACGTCCCTGCCGCGGCGTTGTTGTTGACCACGATGACGTCGTCGACCGCCTCGAGAACCTCGAAGCGTCGAACGCAGTCGGCGATGCTCTCCTTCTCGTTGTACGTGGGGAGCACGACGGCGAGGCGCTGGTCGCCTGGCATGTCAGGCGTCCTTGGCCGGGTCGGCCACGACGAGCATCTGACCCGCGAGCGGCTTGACGGGCGAGCGAAGGTACCACGGCACGAGGAACGTGAACCGCGCGGCACGCGACTTCACCGTCAGTGGCAGGAAGCGCGCCAGGACCGCGCCGACGTTCCAGCCCTCGGCGGTGAGGTAGTCGCTCAGTGACCGGTCGGTGTAGATGGCGACGTGCGTGTAGTCGTCGAAGTACCGGCCCGGCGCCAGCCGGAAGTTCGGCTGCATCAGGACCAGACGACCGCCCGGACGAAGCACGCGGCGAGCACCGGCGAGAAGCCGGGTGGCATCGGAGCGTTCGAGGTGCTCGAGCAGGTTCGACGCAAAGACCACGTCGAAGGAGTCGTCGGCGAACCGCGACAGGTCGGTGCAGTCACCGACCACCGGCACGACGTGCGACGCGGCGGCACGCTCGACGGTGGGGTCGATGTCCATGGCCGTGACCCGTCCGGCGGTGACGTTGTTGGCGAAGTCGCACCAGCCCGCACCCAGCTCGAGGACGTCGTCATCCGGCTCGACCCACCGCGACAGGTAGCGACACAGGTGCCGCCAGGT
>JBOFJB010000181.1:0-8221 GCA_051650465.1 Dermatophilaceae bacterium
TGGCCTGGCAGACCGGGCAGGCGATGGCCGACTCGCTGCTGCGGCGCCACCTCGACGACACCGGCTCCTATCCGACGTCGGTCGGGCTGTCGGTGTGGGGCACCAGCGCGATGCGCACCAGCGGCGACGACGTGGCCGAGGTGCTCGCCCTGCTCGGGGTGCGCCCGGAGTGGGACGAGGCGTCCCGGCGGGTCAGCCGGCTCACCGTCATCCCGCTCGCCGAGCTGGGGCGGCCGCGCGTCGACGTGACGGTGCGCATCTCGGGGTTCTTCCGCGACGCGTTCCCGCACGTGGTGGCCATGCTCGACGACGCGGTGCGGCTGGTGGCCGACCTCGACGAGCCGGCCGACCAGAACCACGTGCGCGCCCACACCGCGGCCGACCTCGCCGAGCACGGCGACCACCGCCGCGCCACCACCCGGGTGTTCGGGTCGAAGCCGGGGTCGTACGGGGCCGGCGTGCTGCAGGTCGTGGAGTCGGGTACCTGGCGCGACGACTCCGATCTGGCCGAGGTGTACACAGCCTGGGGCGGGTTCGCCTACGGGCGCGACCTCGACGGCATCCCCGCGGCCGAGGACATGCGCACCAACTATCGCCGCATCCAGGTGGCCGCGAAGAACATCGACTCGGCCGAGCACGACATCGTCGACTCCGACGACTACTTCCAGTACCACGGCGGCATGGTGGCCACCGTACGGGCGCTCACCGGCACCGACCCGAAGGCCTATGTCGGTGACTCGACCACGCCGGATGCCGTGCGCACCCGTTCGCTGTCGGAGGAGACCGCGCGAGTGTTCCGGGCCCGGGTGGTCAACCCACGCTGGATCGCGGCGATGCAGCGGCACGGGTACAAGGGCGCGTTCGAGCTGGCCGCCACGGTCGACTACCTCTTCGGCTACGACGCGACCACCGGCGTGGTGCACGACTGGATGTACGACCGGCTGGCCCACGAGTACGTGCTCGACGAGACCACCCAGGCTTTCCTGCGCACGTCGAACCCGTGGGCGCTGCGCGGCATCGTCGAGCGGCTGCACGAGGCGGCCGAGCGCGGGCTGTGGGCCGAGCCGGACCCGAGGGTACTGGCCGCGATGCAGCGGGTCTACCTCGAGGTCGAGGGTGAGCTGGAGGACCGCGGCCAGTGAGCGCGACCGAACTGCGTTCTGCCCAAGTGCCGGTCGCGCTGCGGGTGCGCGTGCTCGGCATCGGGATGGGGGCACGGCAGCTGACCCGTGAGGTCGGCGAGGCACTGGCGTCGGTCGACTACGTGCTCGCGGCCGACAAGGGGCCGGATGACGCGCTGCTCGCCGTGCGGCGCGCGGTCGCCGCCGCCCACGGGGTGGGGGTGGTCGCCGTTCCCGACCCGGCACGCGACCGCGACCACCCCGCCGACTACGGTGCGGCGGTGCGGGACTGGCACGAAGCCCGGGTCGATGCCTACGAGGTGGTGCTGCGCGAGCGCGGGGGCACTGCGGCGTTCCTGGTGTGGGGCGACCCGTCGCTCTACGACTCCACGATCCGTGTGGTCGAGACGCTGGCCGACCGGCTCGGGTTCGACTGGGACGTGCTGCCCGGGGTGAGCGCCCCGCAGCTGCTCGCGGCCCGCCACCGGATCGTGCTGCATCCGGTGGGCCGGCCGGTGCACGTCACCACCGCCCGGCGGTTGCCCGACGCGGTCGCGGCCGGCCAGCGCGACATCGTCGTGATGCTCGGCGGCTCGCTCGACGGGCCCGCTGGGTTGGCCGAGTGCCTCGACGGGCTCGGGTCATGGTCGATCTGGTGGGGCGCCAACCTCGGCACCGACACCGAGCAGCTCGTGGCCGGTCGGGTGGGCGACGTGCTCGCCGAGGTGCGGGCGGCCCGCGAGCGCACGGCCCGAGCCGCCGGCTGGGTCATGGAGATCTACCTGCTCCGCGCCCCAGCAGACGACGGCAACGGCAGCCACAGGATGAGCAGGAGCGGCGGGAGCGGCGGGAGCGGCGGGAGCGGCGGGAGCGGCGGGAGCGGCAGTAGTAGTAGTAGTAGTAGTAGTAGTAGTAGTAGTAGTAGTAGTAGTAGTAGTAGTAGTAGCGATGGTGCGGCGTGAGCGGGCTGCTCGTGGCCGGCACCACCTCCGACGCCGGCAAGAGCGTGGTCACCACCGGCCTGTGCCGCGCGTTCGCCCGGCGGGGGTTGCGGGTCGCGCCGTTCAAGGCGCAGAACATGTCGAACAACTCGATGGTGTGCGCCGGGCCCGGCGGCACCACCGCCGAGATCGGCCGCGCCCAGTGGGTGCAGGCGCTGGCCGCGGGGACGACGCCCGAGCCGGCGATGAACCCGGTGCTGCTCAAGCCCGGCGGCGACCGGCGCAGCCACGTCGTGCTCATGGGCCGGCCGGCCGGCACGGTGAGCAGCACCGACTGGGTGGACGGCCGGCGGCACCTCGCCGCCGCGGCCCACGCGGCGTTCGACGACCTCGCGTCGCGCGTCGAGCTGATGGTGGCCGAGGGCGCAGGCAGCCCGACGGAGATCAACCTGCGCGCCGGCGACTACATCAATATGGGCCTGGCACAGCACGGTTCGCTGCCGACGGTGGTCGTCGGCGACATCGACCGGGGTGGGGTGTTCGCCGCGATGTACGGCACCGTGGCCCTGCTCGACCCCGCCGACCAGGCGCTCGTGGCCGGGTTCGTCGTCAACAAGCTGCGCGGTGACCCGGCGCTCCTCGCACCCGGCGTCGACGCCCTCGCCCGGATGACGGGACGGCGCACCTTCGGCGTCATCCCGTGGCACCCCGACCTCTGGCTGGACTCCGAGGACGCGCTCGACCTCGACAGCAGGCGCCGGACCGCGACCGCGTCGTCCCCGGACGGGTCACTGAAGGTCGCCGTCATCCGGCTCCCGCGGATCAGCAACCTCACCGATGTCGACGCCCTCGGGCTCGAGCCCGACCTCGACGTCGGCTTCGTCGCCCGGCCCGGCGACCTCGCCGACGCCGACCTCGTGGTGCTGCCCGGCACCCGCGCCACCATCGACGACCTCGCCTGGATGCGCGGCCGCCGCCTCGACGACGCAGTGCGCAAGCACGCCGCTGCGGGGCGCCCGGTGCTCGGCATCTGCGGCGGGTTCCAGATGCTCGGGTCGAGCATCGCCGACCCGCACGGGGTGGAGGGCGCGGTGGGGCGATCCGTCGACGGGCTCGGGTTGCTCGACGCGCGAACCGAGTTCGTGCCCGAGAAGACCTTGCGGCTGCCGGTCGGCTCGGCACTCGGTGCGCCGGCCTCGGGGTACGAGATCCACCACGGCGTCGTCACGGTGGGCGCGGATGCCGAGCAGTTCCTCGGTGGCGCCCGGCGAGGTCCGGTGCTCGGCACCATGTGGCACGGCAGTCTGGAGGGCGATGCCCTGCGGGGTGCGCTGCTCCTCGATCTCTTCGGCCGCGCGCCGACGACGGCGAGCTTCCCCGCGGCTCGCGCCGCCCGGCTCGACGTGCTCGGCGACCTGGTCGAGGCTCATCTCGACGTCGAGGCCCTGCTCACCCTCGCCCGGTCGGGCGCTCCTGCCGGGCTCCCCGTGCTCCCGCCGGCCGGAGGGATGTCGTGAAGGTGCTGCTGCTCGGGGGCACTGCCGAGGCGCGGGCCCTAGCCGACCGACTCGTCGGGCTCGGGCACCACGTCACGACCTCACTCGCCGGCCGCGTGCGAGAGCCACGCCTCCCGGTGGGTGAGGTGCGCATCGGCGGGTTCGGCGGGGTCGACGGGCTGCGCTCGGCCGCAGCGGGTGTCGACGTCGTGGTCGACGCCACCCACCCCTTCGCCGAGCGCATCTCGGCCAACGCCGCGGCGGCCTGCGCCGACCTGCCGCTGGTGCATCTCGTGCGCCTCGTGCGCCCCGGGTGGGAGCCACGAACCGGATGGCACCTGGTCGAGGGCCACGAGGAGGCGGCCGCGAAGGCAGTCCACCTCGGCCACCGACCGCTGCTCACCGTCGGGCGCCAACCGCTCGGTCGGTACGCCGGCCCGCTTCGCGACCACGCCGTGCTCGCCCGGGTGGTCGACCCGCCCGACATCGACCTCCCGCCGCGGTGGGAGGTGGTGCTCGACCGCGGTCCCTACCCGCTGATGCGCGAGCTGGCACTCCAGGAGCGGCACGGCAGTGACGTGCTCGTCACCAAGGACTCCGGCGGCGACCTCACCGTCGCCAAGCTGGATGCCGCGGAGCAGCGCGGCGTGCCGATCGTCGTGGTGCGCCGGCCCGCTCCCCCGCCGGGCGTCCCCGTCGTCCACGACGTCGAGGCGGCGGTGCGCTGGGTCGAGAGCCACGGCGAGTCGACACAGAGGTCGGGGCGGTGATGATGGTCGCGGTGATGAGGGCCGACGCTGTGAAGAGGGCCGATGCTGCGATGAGAGTCGACGCTGCGATGAGAGTCGACGCTGTGATGAGGGTGGAGGCGCGGCGGTGAAGGTCCTGGTCACCGGTGGGGTGCGGTCCGGCAAGTCACGGCATGCCGAGGCACTGCTCGCCGGGGCGACCCGGGTCACCTACGTGGCGCCGGGCCCGAGCCCCGAGGATGACGACGACCCCGACTGGGCCGCGCGCATCGCTGCGCACCGGGCCCGGAGACCGGCATCCTGGACGACCCTGGAGACCCGCGACCTCGCCGGCGTCCTGTCGGCCAACGGCCCGGTGCTGGCCGACCGCCAGGTGCTCTTCGCCAGCCTCACGACGGCGCGCGATCAGATGCCTGTCGGCAGTGCGGTGCTTGTCGACTGTCTCGGCACCTGGCTCACCGGCATCCTCGACGAGCGAGGCCTCTGGACGGCGCCGGCCACCGAGATGGCCGACGCCGTGCAGTCACTCCTCGACGAGGTGGTGGCCGCGCTCCGCGCGCGCGACGCCGTGGTGCTGGTGACCAACGAGGTCGGGCTCGGGGTCGTCCCGGCGCACCGCTCGGGCCGGCTGTTCCGCGACCTGCTCGGGACCGTCAACCAGCAGGTCGCGGCGGCCTGCCACGAGGTGCACCTCGTGGTGAGCGGTCGCGTCATCCGGCTCTGACTTGGCCCCTCGGCCGCGCCTCCTGGCATATGGGGGTCTATCCATCGAAGGGCTCACCATCACTGTGGCTGAGGAGAATTCGCGATCCGCATCTCTAGATATAGCATCTGTGTTCGGATATGATGAGGCATGGACCGGAGGGGTGTCAGTGGTGAGATCGCCGAGCTGCGCGCTCGGTGTTCTGCGCTCGGGCGCGCGCTTGTCGCCGAGGGTTCCGGTCTGTCGGTGGTGGAGGCGTTCGAGCTGGCCGGGGAGCTGCAGGGGTTGGTGAACGCGGCGGAGGGTGCGCAGGCGGCGGCGCTGGCGTGGGGTGCCCGGGTGGAGGAGCGGCCGGTCCCGGGCGGGTTCGTCGAGCGGGTGCATCCGGTGGGGTTCGTATCGGCGATGTCGGCGTCGATGGCATGTCTGGAGGCGGGGGTGACCGAGGGGCTGGCCGGGCGGAAGGTCCGGTTAGGGGCGTCCCTCGGCGAGCGGTTCCCGAGGGTCCGCGATCTGCTCGTCATGGGAGAGGTACCCGCATCCACGGCACACAAGGTGCTCGACGCGTGCGACGGCCTCGACACCGGCGCGTGCTTGATGGTGGACGACCAGCTCGCGCCTCGGCTGGCCGGGCTGGATCCGGCCGAGGTGACCCGCACCGTGCGTCGGGTAGCTGAGCGGGTCGCCGCTGACCAGGTCGCCCTCCACGTGGAGAAGGTGAAGCGGGGGCGGTATGTGGAGGTGCGCCCATGTGTGGAGGACGGGCTGGCGGAGCTGTCAGCGGCGCTGCCGACCGCGACCGCCGCGGTGGCATGGTCTGCGGTGGAAAACGTCGCTGCCGGCTACCGCCGAGCCGACCCGAGCCTGAGCGCGGACCAGGCCCGCGCGGATGCGTTCGGTGACCTGCTGCTGAGAAACGTGACCGTGTCTGCGAAGGTCACCCTCGGGGTGCCCGCCCTCACCGGCGACCCCGGCTCCGCCACGAGCCGGTCGTCAGCCGGCCGATCGTCAGCCGGCGGGGCGCGGAACGGCCGGTCATCGGCCAGTCCGGCGTCGGCCAGCCGGACGCGGAACGCCCTGGCGCCGGCCGGCACCGCCGGGACCACTGGACCTGTGGCGGCGGAGTCGCGGACCAGGGCCCGGGTGGACTGGGCGGACGAGGACGTGGTGCACGTCGATCACCACACCGGGGAGCTGGTCACCTTCGGGGAGCTGGACCGGGCCGGGCGGAAGGCAGTGTCGTGGGTGGAGGTCCCCGACGTGGACAACCCGGCCGGCGGCGCGGTCGACGCCTCCGAAGCGGATGCCCACCACACCGTGATGGCACCGGTGGACGGTGCGTGCGCGGTGTCCGGGGCGGAGATCTCTGGGGTGGGCTGGGTCGACGCGAGCACCGTCGCCGCCCTGCTGAAGACGTTCCCGGTCGAGGTCGCCAGAGCCGTGCTGGACGCCGGCACCGGAACGCTCGCCTCGCTGACCACCAGCGCCTATGCCCCGACAACAGCGATGCGCGAGTTCGTGCACACCAGGGACGGCACCTGCCGGATGTGGGGCTGCACCCGCCGCGCCACCCACACCGACCTCGACCACACCCGGCCCTGGCCCGGCGGGCCCACCTCACCGAGCAACCTCGTGTCCCTGTGCCGGCGGCACCACCGGATGAAGCAACACGGCCGCTGGCGCTACACCCTCCACGACGACGGTGATGTGACGTGGGTCAGCACCACCGGCACCACCCGACACACCGAACCAGCGCACCGCATCATCCCGGCGCTCGGGTCGCGGGCCGAGCCGTCTAATGCCGTGGTTGGGTCCGAACCTTTTTCTACCGCAACGGTCCCCGCCGCGTCGGATAATGTCACCGAGCTACCGCCCGATCTGGCACCTTTCTGATCCTGATCTCTTGGAGCGATCGTGGCCAGCCGTCAGGCGCTGATGTCAGTCCCGCCTTTTACGGCAGCCGGTGTTTGCAGGCGCCATGCCTCGCCGACAACCTTCGGTCGCTGAACACGGAGTTCGCCCCGGCGTCGCGCCAGTTCGGTGCACCAGCGAACCTGATGCGATGACGACGCTCCCCGAACTCACCGAAGGCACGCCCCCGACCGCGACCTCGCTCTCGCGATGACGCGAACCGGCCTGGTCGGCGGCCTCACGGTCGGGGTATCGGGCGCGGTGGCCATGGGTAGCGCCGCACCGGCGCTCAAGCTGCTCGCGGCCACCGAGCTCTCTGCGGTCAACGTGATCCAGGCGCGGACGGTGGTCGGCGCGCTGGCGCTGCTCGGCGCCGCGCTCCTCCTACGACCGGGACGGATGGCGATCCCACCGCGGCACTGGTGGCTGGTCGCCGCGTACGGAGTCGTGACCATCGCGGTCAACCAGGTGCTGTACGTCATCGCACTCAGCCGGTTGCCGGTCGGCGTGGCCCTGCTTCTGGAGTACCTCGCGCCAGTGCTGGTCGCGCTGTGGGTCCGGTTCGTGCAGCGCCGCGCCGTGCCCAGACTCCTGTGGGTGGGAATCGTGGTGCTGCTCGCCGGGCTTGCTCTGGTCAGCCAGGTGGGGACGGGCGCCCGTGGCCTCGACGGGCTCGGCGTGGTGTTCGGACTGCTGGCGGCACTGACCCTCGCCGGCCGGTTCCTGCTCGTGGAGCACGGTCTGCGCACCCACGACCCATTGGTCATGGCGACCTGGGGCGCCAGCCTGGGCGCGGTGGCACTGATTGTCGCAAGCACCGTCGCGCCGTTCCCCGTCGCTGCGCTCGGCCGGACCGCGTCCCTGAACGGTGCGTCGGCCCCGGTGTGGGTGTTGGTGCTTTACGTCGGGCTGGTCGGGATGGCCGGGGCGATCCTCCTCAGCGCGGTGGCGCAGCGCACTCTCCCGTCGACCTCTGCCAGTCTGATCGCCGCGATCGAGATCATCGTCGGTGGGGTCCTGGCGACTCTCGTGCTCCGTGAACACCTGACAGCGGCGCAGTGGGTCGGGTCGGCGGCGATGCTCGCCGGCATCGTGCTGGCGCAGATCGCCGTCGCGCGGCGTGGCACGCCCGGGATCGGCCGCATCCGCTAGAGTCCACGGAGAGCAGGTGCGAGGAAGCCGGTGGGAGTCCGGCGCAGTCGCGCTACTGTGACACCGCCTTCGCGAAAGCGGCTGTGGTGGAGCCAGACCCGAGTGCCTGCCGACCATCCATCGACCGGGGACGCATGAATCCCCGAGG
>JBOFJB010000182.1:0-2836 GCA_051650465.1 Dermatophilaceae bacterium
CCGTGGAGGAGAACCGCTCACCGTCACCGACATCATCGAGCGCGACCACCTCGAAACCGAACTGTTCGCCGAGGTCGACGAGCGTGGAGACGTCCCCGGAGTTGCGGTAGCCGAAACGGGTGTCCATCCCGACCACAACAGCCCGGGCATCGAGCCCCCGGACGAACACCGAGCGGACGAAGTCGTCGGGCGACTGCTGGGCGAACTCGGCGGTGAAGTCGAGCACCAGCAGGCCGTCGACGCCCGCGTCCGCGACGAGGTCGTCGCGGACCCGGCCGGGCGCGATCAATTCGGGGGCCCGTTCGGGGTGAAGCGCGGCCACCGGATGAGGGTCGAACGTCACCGCGACCGTGGGGAGACTCAGCCGCCGCCCGGCGTCAGCGAGCGCGGCGAGCACCGCCTGATGGCCGCGATGCACGCCGTCGAAGTTGCCGAGGCTGACCACGCACGGGCGCAGCGCGACAGGGGTTTGCGAGGCGTCGGACCAGCGGTGCACGACATCACTCTACGAACCGGCCGGGGCGAACACGACCAGACTCCGAGCGATGGGCAAACGTTCGTCGAGCAGCGCGACAAGCGCGCCGCTGGGACCGATGGCCGCGACCGGCTCAGTCCGTCCTGGCTGGGCCGAGGCCAGTTGCTGCCCCGCGCCGATGGCCCACGCCTGCCGCTCGTCGACTTCGCGGACCGGAAAGGTTGCCCGGCCGGCATCCGCCAACGGAAGTACGGGCGTCGCGGCCCCGTGCTTGGTCACGAGATCGTCGAGCCGATGAGCGTCGGCGACGTGGAATCCGCCGACCCGGGTACGCCGCAGCGCAGTGAGGTGTCCGGCGCTGTGCAAAGACACGCCGAGGTCCCGGGCCAGTGCCCTGACGTACGTGCCGGACGACACCTCGACCTCGATATCGACATCGAGGACCGGGGTGCCTGCGGCGTCGGCCTCCCGCACCGACCGGATGTCGAACCGCGACACGGTGACCGGGCGAGCCGGCAGTTCGACACTTTCTCCGGCGCGCACCCGATGGTAGGCGCGCCGTCCGGCGACCTTGATCGCACTCACCGCGCTCGGCACCTGGTGGAGGTCCCCGGTGAGCCGCGCCGCCGCACGCTCGACGTCATCCGGACGGATGCCGCGCGCGCCCGGCGCGGCGGTCACCTCGCCGTCGGCGTCATCGGTGACCGAGGCCTGCCCGAGCCGCACCGTCGCGGTGTACTCCTTGTCGCAGCCGACGAGGTAGGTGAGCAGCCGGGTGGCGCGGCCGACCCCGAGCACGAGCAGACCAGTCGCCATCGGGTCGAGGGTGCCGGCGTGACCGATCTTGCGGGTACAGCAGAGGCCGCGCGCCCGCGCGACGACGTCATGGCTCGTCCACCCGGTGGGCTTGTCGACCAGGAGCAGACCGTCGGGAGCTGTGCCTGGTGAGCCCGCGTCAGCGCTGCTCGGCATCGTCGTCGTCGGCGGCGACGCGCTCCGTGCGGTACGGGTCGGCCGCGCCAGCATGGACCGCACCGGCAGCGACCTTGGCCACCTCGGCGTCACGCTCACGGGCCTCGTCGAGGAGATGCTCGATTTGCGCGGCATTTTCTGGCACGGCGTCGGCGATGAACTCAAGGGTGGGCGTCAACCGGATGCCGAGGTGCTTGCCGACGAACGACCGCAACCGGCCTTTGTGCTCCACGAGGATCCGTGCCGTGGTCTCGCGTTGACGGTCGTCGCCGAACACCGTGTAGAACAACGACGCGTGCTGAAGGTCGCCGGTGACCCGGACGTCGGTAACGGTGACGAACCCGAGATCGGCATCCTTGACAACCGCCCCGAGGTTCTCGGCGGTCAGTGTCTTGATCCGGTCAGCGACTTTGCGTGCGCGGGCCTCGTCAGCCATCGCTTACCTCCTGCGACTCGTCGGGAGTGGACCTTCCACGCGGGAGCGGGCCGGGCCAGCCTAGTCAGGGAGACCTGCAGTAGGGCGGCAAGGCCGGGCGGCTTCCGTCGTGTAGCGGGCACGGTGGAGAAGGGACCCGTAGCAGAGCGCCGGGCGACGACGACAACGCCGCCCGGCGGAATGCCGGAGGCCCGACGCGGGCCCGCGACCTCCCCTGCTGCCGGTCCGGCTCAGTCTCGTGGCTTCTCTCGCATCTCGTACGTTGCGATGAGGTCGCCGACCTGGAGGTCATTGTGCGACCCGAGGTTGATGCCGCACTCGAAACCGTCACGGACCTCAGTGACGTCATCCTTGAACCGCCGCAAACCAGCGATCTCGATGTTCTCGGTCACGACAACGCCGTCGCGGGTGATGCGTGCTCGGCTGCCACGAGTGATTTCGCCACTGCGCACGATCGACCCGGCGATGTTGCCGAACTTGCTCGAGCGGAAGATCTCCCGGATCTCGGCGGTACCGAGTTCGATCTCCTCGAACTCCGGCTTGAGCATGCCCTTCAGCGCCGACTCGATTTCCTCGATCGCCTGGTAGATCACTGAGTAGTAGCGGATCTCGACGCCCTCGCGCTCGGCGACTTCGGCGTTCTGCCCCTCGGCTCGCACGTTGAAGCCGATGATGACCGCATTCGACGCCATCGCGAGATTGATGTTGTTCAGCGTGATCGCACCCACACCGCGGTCGATGATGCGCAGGTCCACCTCGTCGCCGACGTCGATCTGCAGCAGCGCGTCCTCGAGCGCCTCGACCGAGCCGGACACGTCGCCCTTGAGGATGAGGTTCAGTGTGTCGACCTTGCCTGCAGCGAGCGCCTCGTTGAGGTTCTCCAGCGAGATGCGCTTGCGTGCCTTGGCCAGGCTGGCCTGGCGGTCGGCGGCCTCGCGCTTCTCGGCGATCTG
>JBOFJB010000183.1:0-2604 GCA_051650465.1 Dermatophilaceae bacterium
CGCAGTCGGCGTCCGGCATCTCGCTCGGCGCCGGCGAGTCCACGCCGATGAGCGTCGCCAGCTCGATCGCCACCCTCGCCGCCAACGGCAAGTACTGCGAGCCGAACCCGGTCGTCTCGATCACCACCGCCGACCGCAAAGCGGTGAAGGTCCCCGGTCCGCAGTGCAAGCAGGTGATCTCCGCCGATGTCGCCGCCGGGGTCAACGACCTGCTGCAGAGCGTCGTCCGGGACGGCACGGTCAACAAGGTGTGGAACAGCGCCACGCGGCCGGTGGCGGGCAAGACCGGCACGACGAACAACCAGAACCAGCTGTGGTTCTCCGGCTACACCCCGCAGCTCGCCATGGTGGTCTGGATCGGCAACCTCAAGAAGACCGACAGCAAGGGCGAGCTCCTCACGCTGCGCGGCAAGTGCTTCGGCTCCTACGGCTGCCCGGACAGCAACCGCATCTTCGGCTCCCGGGTCACCGCACCGGTGTGGAGCAAGATCATGCGGACGATCACCGTCGGGATGCCCGTCAAGCAGTTCCCCGACCCGTCCGACGCGATCCGGCGCGGCAACCTCGACCCGTTGCCGAACGTCATCGGCCGGGGTAGCCGGGACGCCGCCCGCATCCTGTCCCGGGCCGGGTTCACCAGCCACATCGAGAACCGGGTGAACTCGGGGCAGCCCGCCGGCACCGTCGTCTACACCAGTCCGGCCGGGTCGGCCCTCAAGGGCGCCGACATCGGGCTCTACATCTCGACCGGTCAGGTACCGGTGCAGCAGCCCCCGCCGATCGTCAGCTTCCCGCCCGGTCCCGGCAAGCCGGGCAAACCCGGCAAGCCGCCCCGCACGCCACCACCGCCGCCCGGCGGCGGCTGACCTGCTCGGGCCGGCGGGCCACCCCTCGAGCATCCACCCGGGGCGAGTAGTCGACGCGCGCCCGATCCGATCAGTGCGCGGCGAGCACCTCGCGCACGACCGACGCGACCCGGCCGCCGTCGGCGCGGCCGGCCACCTCCGCCTGCGCGGCCTTCATCACCTGGCCCATCTGCGGCATCCCGGTGGCACCCACGGCGGCGACGGCGCGCTCGACGACCGCACGCAGCTCGTCGTCCGCGAGCTGAGCCGGGAGGTAGCCCTCGAGCACGGCCAGCTCGGCGTCCTCGCGGTCGGCCAGCTCGGCACGACCGGCGTCGCGGTACGCGGTCGAGGCCTCCTTGCGCTTCTTGGCCTCCTTGCCGATGACGCGCAGCACCTCGTCGTCACCCAGCCGGCGCGCCTCGTCGCCGGCGACCTCCGCGGTGGTCACCGCCGTGAGCGCCATGCGCAGCGTGCCGGAGCGCACGGAGTCGCGGGCCCGCATCGCATCGTGGAGGTCGTGCTGGAGCCGGGTCTTGAGGGAGTCGGTCATGCCGCCAGTCTCGCACCGGCGGTGCCGGGCGTCGCCGGCGGATTTGCGAGGATGGCCCGATGGAGGTCGTGGGGCGAACGGTGCTGCGCACCCTGGGCGGGCTGGCCGCCGCCGGTGTCGCGGGAGTCGCCTACGCGGCACTGGTCGAGCGCACCTGGTTCGCCCTGCGCCGGTTCGCCGTTCCGGTGCTCACGCCGGGGTCGGCACCGATCCGGGTGCTGCAGGTGTCCGACCTGCACCTGACTCCCGGCCAGGCGGGAAAGATCGCCTGGGTGCGGGCGCTCGCCGACCTCGAGCCCGACTTCGTCGTCAACTCGGGCGACAACCTCGCGCACGTCGACGCGGTACCGGCACTGCTGCGGGCGATGGAACCGCTGCTCGAACACCCGGGTGCCTTCGTGCTCGGATCCAACGACTACTTCGGCCCGGTGCCGAAGAACCCGGCGCGCTATCTCACCCGGCGCCACGCCGAGCCGCCTCCGAGGCGCATCGACCTGCCCGTCGCCGCGCTCGTCGACGGCCTGCGCGCCGGCGGCTGGGCCGACCTGAACAACGCCCGGTCGGTGGTGACGATGGGCGACCACCAGGTCGAGCTGGTCGGAGTCGACGACCCGCACGTGGAGTTCGACCGGTATGCCGACGTCGCCGGACCGGCACGAACCGACGTCGCCCTGACGGTCGGGCTCACCCACGCCCCCTATCAGCGCGTGCTCGACGCGATGGTGGCCGACGGTGCGTCGCTCGTGCTCGCAGGGCACACCCACGGCGGGCAGCTGGCCGTGCCGTTGTGGGGCGCACTCGTCACCAACAGCGACCTCGACACCCGCCGCGCCAAGGGGGTGTCGCGCTGGTGGCCCGGGGCGGGACGGGCCGGTCGGCGCGGTGGCGCGGCGCCGTCCTCCGCCGCTCCCGAGCGCGCCGCGTGGCTGCACGTGTCGGCCGGTCTGGGCACCTCGCCCTACGCACCGGTGCGCTTCGCCTGCCGGCCCGAGGCGACCCTGCTCACGCTCGTGGCGAGCGACGCCTGACGCGGCGAGCCGGTACACCCGGCACCGTCCAACCGATTTCGGATGCCGCGCGAGCGTCGGCTATCCTCGGGACGCGCCGCTCCGGTCGAGCGGCGCTTGCCACGGGGTGTGGCGCAGCTTGGTAGCGCGCTTCGTTCGGGACGAAGAGGTCGCAGGTTCAAATCCTGTCACCCCGACC
>JBOFJB010000184.1:0-9176 GCA_051650465.1 Dermatophilaceae bacterium
CCTTGGCACGCCGTTCGAACGGCCGCGGAACGAGAGAGCCCCGGTGGACCTGCCCGGGCGCGCCGCGCAGCGAACCACAGAAACGGAGTCGTCGCCCCATGCCGCTGAGCACCGACGTCAAGCAGCAGATCATCGCCGAGTACGCCACCACCGAGGGCGACACCGGCTCCCCGGAGGTGCAGATCGCCCTCCTCACCCAGCGCATCAAGGACCTCACCGAGCACTCGCGCACGCACAAGCACGACCACCACAGCCGCCGTGGCCTGCTGCTCCTCGTGGGCCAGCGCCGCCGCATCCTGCGCTACCTCGAGAGCGTCGACATCGAGCGTTACCGCGCGCTGATCAAGCGCCTCGGCCTGCGCCGATAAGGACTTCCGCGAGGGGCGGTCCTCACGGATCGACCGTGGGGGCCGCCCTTCTCGCGTGAGAAGAGCGGGACCACGCCGGGACGGCGCTCGCGCACCATCGCGCGGCCCTCAGCTGCCGGCCGACCCGCTGCCGCTGGACCTCCACGGAACAGCAGCACAGCACACAACTACACAGCGACAACTGAATCCGGGCGCGAGGCAGCGCCCACCGAAGGAACCGCCCGCGCACAACGACGATGCGCGAGAGCAAACATCACACGAAAAGGAGGACCCATGGAGGGTCCCGAGATCACTTTCGCCGAAGCCGTCATCGACAACGGCAGCTTCGGCACCCGGAAGGTCCGGTTCGAGACCGGGCGGCTGGCCAAGCAGGCCGGCGGGGCGGTCGCCGCCTACCTGGACGAGGACACGATGATCCTCTCCACCACCACTGCGGGAAAGAGCCCGCGCGAGGGGTTCGACTTCTTCCCCCTCACCGTCGACGTCGAGGAGCGGATGTACGCCGCGGGCAAGATCCCCGGGTCGTTCTTCCGCCGGGAGGGCCGCCCGTCGACCGATGCGATCCTCACCTGCCGGCTTATCGACCGCCCGCTGCGCCCGAGCTTCGTCAAGGGCCTGCGCAACGAGGTGCAGGTCGTCATCACGGTGTTGAGCCTGAACCCCAACCACCAGTACGACGTGCTCGCGATCAACGCGGCCAGCGCGTCGACGCAGATCAGCGGTCTGCCGTTCTCCGGCCCGATCGGTGGTGTCCGAGTCAGCCTCATCGACGGCCAGTGGGTGGCGTTCCCGAACTTCTCGGATGTCGGCCGGTCGACCTTCGACATGGTCGTCGCCGGCCGGGTCGTCGGTGACGACGTTGCGATCATGATGGTCGAGGCCGAGTCCACCGAGTCCACCTGGAACTTGGTCACCAACCAGGGCAAGACCGCCCCCACCGAGGAGGTCGTCGCCGAGGGGCTCGAAGCGAGCAAGCGCTTCATCCGGGTGCTGTGCGAGGCGCAGGCCCAGTTGGCCGCCGACGCCGCCAAGCCGGTCGAGGAGTTCCCGGTCTTCCTCGACTACGCGGATGACGTGTACGCGGCAGTCGAGCGCGAGGTCGCCACCGACGCCGCTGCCGCCCTGCAGATCGCCGGCAAGCAGGAGCGCGAGGACCGCCTCGACGCCATCAAGTCGGCGCTGCACCTGAAGCTCGTCGGTGACTTCGACCCCGAGTCCGGCGACGGCACTCAGGGTGAGTTCGCCGGCCGGCCCAAGGAGGTCTCGGCCGCCTTCCGCGCCGTGCAGAAGAAACTCATCCGCGAGCGCATCCTCACCGACAAGGTGCGCATCGACGGTCGCGGGCTGGCCGACATCCGGGCCCTGTCCGCCGAGGTCGAGGTACTCCCACGGGTGCACGGCTCGGCGATCTTCGAGCGCGGCGAGACCCAGATCATGGGGGTGACGACGCTGAACATGCTCCGGATGGAGCAGCAGCTCGACACGCTCTCGCCGACCACCCGCAAGCGCTACATGCACAACTACAACTTCCCGCCGTTCTCCACCGGTGAGACCGGGCGCGTCGGGTCGCCGAAGCGCCGGGAGATCGGCCACGGCGCGCTCGCCGAGCGGGCCCTGATGCCGGTGCTGCCGACCCGCGAGGAGTTCCCCTACGCGATCCGGCAGGTGTCCGAGGCGCTCGGTTCCAACGGGTCGACGTCGATGGGCTCGGTCTGCGCCTCCACCCTCGCCCTGCTCAATGCCGGTGTGCCGCTGCGTGCCCCGGTCGCCGGCATCGCGATGGGCCTGGTCTCCGCGGAGGTCGACGGGAAGACGCAGTACGCGGCGCTCACCGACATCCTCGGTGCCGAGGACGCCTTCGGCGACATGGACTTCAAGGTCGCCGGTACGCGGGAGTTCGTCACCGCGATCCAGCTCGACACCAAACTCGACGGCATCCCCGCCGACGTGCTGGCCGGCGCGCTGACCCAGGCCCGCGACGCGCGTCTGCACATCCTCGACGTGATGAACGAGGCGATCGACGCGCCTGACGAGATGTCGCCATTCGCGCCGCGGGTCATCGCGGTCACGGTGCCGGTCGACAAGATCGGCGAGGTCATTGGCCCCAAGGGCAAGATGATCAACCAGATCCAGGACGAGACCGGTGCCGACATCTCCATCGAGGACGATGGCACGGTCTACATCGGCGCCACGGACGGTCCGTCCGCCGAGGCCGCGCGAGCGATGGTCAACGCGATCGCCAACCCGCAGATGCCCGAGATCGGCGAGCGCTTCATCGGCACTGTCGTGAAGACCACCACTTTCGGTGCGTTCGTCTCGCTGCTGCCGGGCAAGGACGGTCTGCTGCACATCTCCGAGGTGCGAAAGTTGGTCGGCGGCAAGCGGATCGACGCCGTCGAGGACGTGTTGTCGATCGGTCAGAAGGTGCAGGTTGAGCTCAAGGAGATCGACCCGCGGGGCAAGTTGTCGCTCGCCGCCGTGGTCGCCGAGGTCGAGGGTGCGCCGGCTGGTGGACTGTCGCCATCCGCCGACGCGCCGGTGGATGCCGGCCGTAGCCCGGCCGGGCCGCCGGCTGCTCCGGCAGCGGGTGTGGTCGGCAGCGCCGACGGTCCCGCGGATGACGAGTCGGCCGGTTCCAGCGAAGCCAGCGCAGAGGGCAGCGAGGGCGAACCTCGTCGTCGGAGCCGCCGCCGCGGAGGCAACCGCGGCCGCGGTGAGCGTTCGGACACCGGCGAGCGCGCCGACGCGAGCGAGAGTTCCGAGGGCAGCACCACGCCGGCCGAGGTCTGACCGGACATCTACGGCCCGCGGCCCGCATCCCGACCTGGGGTGCGGGCCGCGGGCCGCGCGTCATCCGGATCGGCTACCGGCCCGGCGGCCTCGGGCCTGTCCCGAGCCGGACGTCCGGTGGCTGGTGGGGGTCCTGCACCGTGCTGCCGGCGGGCTGCCGGCTACGGCCGACGCACCAGGTCGGTCTCGGTCCCTCCGGTACAAGGGGCGCCTGGTTCGGGGGCCTGCGGCCCCTTGCGGTGCTTGACGATGAACCGCTTGACGGCCTTCTCGTCGAATTCTCGCTGTCTCAGTTGCGTGCCCCAGGCGGTCACCACTACCGGCCACCGCTGGTCGGGAAGCGGCGAGAGCAGCAGGTGGGGGCGGTCGGCCAGGCGGGTGAGCGCGGCTCGGGTCGGTGACGCGACGTCGGGTCGGTAGGTGAGCCAGACGGCCCCGTGTTCGAGGGAGTGGACCACGTGCTCTGCTGGGAGTGGCCGGTCATACGTCCCGCAGTTCCACCACACCGGGTGATGGTCGCCCCGGCTCGGCGGGGTGGCGTCGTACCTGACCGGGGTAGTCATGTGGCGCACTCGTGACGTGTCGCGTTCCACGACGAGGCCTTTCTCCGCTGCGTTGCGACGCGCTGCCTGAACGCCGACCGCTCCGGCGACGACGGTCACGAGCAGCGCAACCGCGACCAGCCGCACTCGCTTCCGGCGTGCCGACGACGGACCGGTCTTGGCGCCGGTCACCCGCTGGCTGACCCGGGCCATCGTGATCCTCCTGGTGCGTGCGCGAGGGATCGCTGCTGGTCTGTGCGGTCAGCGCCCAGGTCAGGGTAACGCTGGCTGCCCGGGCCACTACCGAGTCCGGGGGGACGACGTTTCGACACCCGTGGCCCCAACGGCCAATGCGAAGAGCGCAGGACGCGAACCGCGGTTCCTGGTCATGGAGGAACGTCTCCGGGCCGGCCCCCTCGAGCCCGAGGTGCAGGCTCAGGCGGCGCTGCGCCGGCGAACACTGGGAGGCGCGGTCCAGCGCACCTCCATGCGGAGTCGTCCGTCGGCGGCGGCGACCGGCACCCATCGCGCAGTCAGGCCCGTCCGGTGATGCGTGGCGACCTTCTTCACGGTCACTCCTCCCAACGTCTCGTTCATTTTCTGTTCACCGAATACTACCGCTCTGACCGCGACAAAGTGAACGAACGGTGAACAACGCGTGATGGCGTTCGCAACCGTTGGCCGGGGGTGCGCGCTCTGATGGGCCCCGGCCGCTCACTACAGTGGGCGGCATGTCCGTCATCCGGGTCTCGGTGATCGGCGCGGCCGGTCGGATGGGCGCCACGGTCTGCGCGGCCGTCGCCGCCGCCGCGGGCCTCGAACTCGCCGGCCGGTACGACGATGGCGACGATCTCGGCGACCTGGCCGGTGCTGACGTCGTCGTCGAGTTCTCCGTACCCGACGCCTCACCCGGCAACGTCGCTCATTGCGTCGACCGTGGGGTGCACGTGGTCGTGGGCACGACCGGGTGGGATGACGCCCGCCTCTCGACGCTCAGCGCTCGCCTCGCCGGGCACCCTGGCGTCGGCGTGCTCATCGCGCCCAACTTCGCCATCGGCGCGGTGCTGATGATGACCTTCGCCCAGCAGGCGGCCCGGTTCTACGAGTCCGTCGAGGTGGTCGAACTGCACCACCCCGCGAAGGTCGACGCACCCTCGGGAACCGCCTCTCGCACTGCCGAACTCATCGGGTCGGCGCGCGCAGAGGCCGGTCTCGCGCCGCCACCGGACGCCACCACCGCGGACCCGCTCGGTGCCCGCGGCGGAACGGTGTGCGGCATCCCGGTGCACTCGGTGCGACTGCGCGGCCTGGTCGCCCACCAGGAGGTGCTGCTCGGGAACGAGGGCGAGCAACTCACCATTCGGCACGACTCGTTCGACCGAGTGTCGTTCATGTCTGGGGTCCTGGCCGCGGTTCGTGAGGTGGGTAACCGCCCGGGCCTCACCGTCGGCCTCGAGCACTACCTCGGGCTCGGCTGACCGACACGGCGCCGCGGATGACAGCGCCGGCCCGTGTAACGCGCAGGTTTCCGGGAACTCACGATCGGGCGGTAGGCGCCGGTGCGCGTGATGTTGCGGACGGTTCACCTGGCCCGCCGGGAGCGGAAACACCTGATCCATAGCGTCGGCGGCGTCCGACAGCGAGGTGGGCGCCCTCGTTGGAGCGCTCCGTCGCGAAACCCGCCGCGAAAGAGGGCAGCGCTCATGACCACGACAACACCCGGCGGCGCACCCGCGCCGCCCGCGACGACCCCCACCGTGCTCGAGCCCGGTCTGGCTGGCCCCGGCCGGTGGATCGAGCGCTGGGACCCCGAGGACACCACGTTCTGGGAGGCCAGCGGCCGCAGCATCGCGCGACGCAACCTGATCTTCTCGATCTTTGCCGAGCACATCGGCTTCTCCGTCTGGCTGCTCTGGTCCATCGTCGTGGTGGCGATGAGTGGCACCTTCGACGCCAGCGGCGCGCTCACCGCATCTGGGGCGAACGGCTGGGCGCTCACGGCCGGTCAAGCGCTCACCATCGTGGCGGTCGCCTCCGGCGTCGGCGCCTTCATCCGGATTCCTTACACCTTCGCGGTGCCGATCTTCGGCGGTCGCAACTGGACGGTGGTCTCAGCGCTGCTGCTGCTCGTCCCGACCCTCGGCCTGGCCTGGGTCGTGCAGAACCCCGACGTGCCGTTCTGGGTGCTGCTGCTTGTCGCGGGCACCGCCGGCTTCGGCGGCGGCAACTTCGCGTCGTCGATGGCCAACATCTCGTTCTTCTACCCCGAGCGCGAGAAGGGCTGGGCCCTCGGCCTCAACGCCGCGGGCGGCAACATCGGTGTCGCCGTCGCGCAGAAGGCCGTTCCGCTGGCGATCGGGCTGGGCGGGGTCGCCGCCGGCCTGGCCAACGCCGCCTTTCTCTACGTGCCGTTGGCGCTCGCCGCTGCTTACCTGGCGTACCGGTACATGGACAACCTCCGCGACGCCAAGGCCGACCCGGGCCCCACGGCCCGGGCCACCCGGCATCTGCACACCTGGTTGATGGCGTTGCTGTACATCGGCACCTTCGGCTCGTTCATCGGCTACAGCGCGGCGTTCCCGACCCTGCTCAAGGTCGTCTTCGAGCGTCCCGACATCGCGCTCGGCTGGGGCTTCCTCGGTGCCCTCGTCGGCTCGGTCTCCCGCCCGTTCGGTGGCCGGTTGTCCGACCGGTTCGGGGGGGCTGTGGTCACCCTCGCGAGTTTCCTCACCATGGCCGCCGCCGGCCTCGTCGCGGTGTACGGCGTACAGAACCGCAGCCTGCCGGTGTTCTTCGCCAGTTTCATGGCCCTCTTCGTGGCCACCGGCGTCGGCAACGGCTCGACGTACCGGATGATCCCAGCGATCTTCACCCGACTCGGGACCCGCGACGGCGGTGGCACCCTCGAGTTCAAGCGGCGCGCGGCCGGCGCGGTCGGCATCATCTCCTCGGTCGGCGCGTTCGGCGGGTTCGTCATCCCGTTCGTCTACAAGTACGCGAACGAGACCTACGGGTCGATCGTCCCGGCGCTCGAGACATACATCGGTGTCTTTCTCGCCATGGCCACCATTACCTGGGTCGTCTACCTGCGCCGCGGCGCCACGATGGCGCGGGTCTGACGATGTCGACCGCCACCCACTGCCCCTACTGTGCGCTGCAGTGCGCGCAGACGCTGGTGCCGACGCCGGATGACGCGGCACCGGTGCGGGTGGAGGCGCGTGACTTCCCGACCAACCGGGGAGGCATGTGCCAGAAGGGTTGGACCTCCGCCGAGGTGCTCCGCGCCGCCGACCGCCTGACGACACCGCTCGTCCGGCGCGGCGGGCGGCGCGCCCCGCTGGAACCGGCTACGTGGGATGAGGCGCTCGGCGTCATCCACGACCGGCTCGCGGCCCTGCAACGGGAACATGGGCCGGATGCGGTGGCGGTCTTCGGCGGTGGCGGCCTGACCAACGAGAAGGCCTACACCCTCGGCAAGTTCGCCCGGGTGGTGCTGCGGACGCGGTACATCGACTACAACGGCCGGTTCTGCATGAGTTCGGCCGCGGCGGGCGCCAACCGCTCGCTCGGCGTCGACCGCGGGCTCGCCTTCCCGTTGGCCGACCTCGCCGGTGCGGACGCGGTGCTGGTGTTCGGCTCGAACCCGGCCACGACGATGCCGCCGCTGGTGCAGCATCTCGCCGAGGTCCGCTCCCGGGGCGGTCTGGTGGTGCTCGATCCGCGGCGCTCGGCGACGGCTCGGCTGACCGACGACGGCGCTGGTGCCCACCTCGCCCCGGTCCCGGGCACCGACCTGGTGGTGCTGCTCGCGCTCACCCATGTGCTCGTCGACGAGGGCCTGGTCGACGAGCAGTACCTCCGCGAGCGCACCACCGGGTGGGATGCCGTGGCCGCGTCGGTCGCCCGGTGGTGGCCCGAGCGAGCCGAAGCCGTGTGCGGGGTACCGGCCGACGAGTTGCGCTCGGTGGCCCGGCTGCTCGCGGCGGCCGCACCGGTGCACGGCGGCCGGGGCGCGTACGTGCTCACTGGGCGCGGTATGGAGCAGTCGACCCAGGGGACCGCGGGGGTGTCCGCCGCGATCACTCTCGCGTGCGCGCTCGGGCTGCCCGGCCGTGTCGGATCTGGCTACGGCCCGCTCACCGGGCAGGGCAACGGCCAGGGCGGGCGCGAACACGGCATGAAGAGCGACCAACTCCCCGGCTACCGGATGATCGCCGACCCGGCAGCCCGCGCCCACGTCGCCGCCGTGTGGGGCGTCGACGAGGACGACCTGCCCGGACCGGGTGTGCCCGCCGTGGAACTGCTCGCCCGCCTGGGAGTCGGCGACGGGCCGCGAGCCCTGCTCGTGCACGGCTCCAACGTGGTCGTCTCGGCGCCGAACGTTGCGTCGGTGCGGGCGGCGCTGGCCCGGCTCGACCTGCTGGTGGTGGCCGACGTGGTGCCCTCGGAGACAGCGGAACTCGCCGACGTCGTGCTCCCGGTGACCCAGTGGGCCGAGGAGGACGGCACGATGACCACGCTCGAGGGCCGCGTCATCCGGCGCCGCAAGGCGGCCGACCCGCCCGGAGCGGCCCGCGACGAGTTGTGGGTGTGGTCCGAGTTGGCCCGACGCTTCGGCGTGGACGGGTTCACCGACGACGCCCGCGCGGTCTTCGACGAGTTGGCTCGCGCCTCAGCCGGCGGCAAGGCCGACTACTCCGCCATCACCTACGACCGGCTCGACGCGGGGGAGGCGCTCTACTGGCCGTGCTCGTCATCCGCGCCGCAGGGCACGCCGCGGATGTTCCTCGACGGGTTCCCCACCGACGACGGACGTGCCCACCTCGTCGCGGTCGATCACCATGGCCCGGCTGACGACGTCTCCGGGGAGTACCCGCTGCTGCTCACCACCGGCCGTGTCCTGCACCACTACCAGTCCGGTGCGCAGACCCGCCGAGTCGCCGAGTTGAACTGCGCCGCAGCCGAACCCGTGGCCGAACTGCATCCGATACTGGCCGACTCGCTCGGCGTCGCCGATGGGGATGCCGTCCGGCTCGCCTCCGCGCGTGGCTCCCTCGTGGTGGGCGCCTCGGTGAGTGACGGCATCCGGCCGGACACGGTGTTCGTCGCGTTCCACTGGGCTGGGGCGCTCAGCGCGAACCTGCTGACCTCCGACGCGACCGACCCGGTGTCGGGTATGCCGGAGTTCAAGGTGTGCGCGGTACGCGTAGAGCGGGCGGAGCCGGCGACCGACGCAGCACCTGGCAGCGCAGGGGTCGCGGAGCGCGACGACACCGAGCCGGATGCCGCGCCAGCCACCGATGACTCCGGCAGGGCCGCCGACTCGTCGACCCCCACCGTCGAGGAGGTGCCGGCATGAGGCAGGTGGTGGTCGTCGGGGACGGCATGGTGGGCTCCCGGCTCGTCGAACTCCTCGTGCAGGAAGCCCCGGACGTGCAGGTGACCCTGCTCGGTCGTGAACCGGTACCGGCGTACA
>JBOFJB010000185.1:0-1702 GCA_051650465.1 Dermatophilaceae bacterium
GCAGCACCACCTTGGCGATGGTCCGCCACTTCGGCACCCCGAGGGCCAGGGACGCCTCGCGCAACTCGTTCGGCACGATGCGCAGCATTTCCTCGCTGTTGCGCACCACCGTCGGGATCATCAGCACGCTCAAGGCCACCGCCCCGGCGGCGCCGTTCTTGGTGCCGATGCCGAACAGCACTGCCCACAGCGCGAAGGCGAACAGGCCGGCCACGATCGACGGGATACCGGTCATCACGTCGACGAGGAAGCGGATGGCGACCGCCACCTTCCCGGTGGGCTGGTACTCGACGAGGAACACCGCGGTGAACAACCCGATCGGCACCGACACCAGGGCGGCCATACCGGTGATGACCAGCGTGCCGAGCACCGCGTGGTACGCACCACCGACGAGGGGCGCCCCGTCGCGCTGGGTCGCTTTGTCCTGCAGGCCGGTGACCCCGTTCATCGACTGGCCCAGGAACGCCGGGTCGAGCATCGTGGACGCGCCCTGCGACACCACCGTCCACAACAGGGACAGCAGCGGGACGACGGCGACGACGAACGCGCCCGCCACCAGGCCGCGCACCATCTGGTCGACCGCTACCCGGGCGCCGGCCGTCATCCGGTAGGCGAGGTACACGACGACGAGGTAACCCAGGAACGCGACCACCGCGGCGAGGGCGAGGTTCGTGCCGGTGAGCACCAACACCACCGCCGCGACCGCGGCGCCGGCGCCACTGAGCAGGGCCAGGCGGTTCGACGAAGGCCGAACCGTGGCCAATTCGACGCCGGGGATGTCGGCGAGCTTGCGGCTCTTCGGCCGGCTGGTCGTCGGCGCGGTCATCAGTTGGCTCCCGAGAACTCGGCACGACGGTTGACGATCCACCGGGCCACGAAGTTGACCGCGAGAGTAATGCCGAAGAGCACCAGGCCGGCAGCGATGAGCTCGGCGAGCCGTAGCCCGGCCGCCTCGGGAAAGTTGAGGGCGATCTCGGCGGGCACGGTGCTGTTGCCGCTGTCGATGAGGTTCAGCGTGAACGGCCCAGGCGAGAGGATGACCGCCACGGCCATCGTCTCCCCGAGCGCTCGGCCGAGCCCGAGCATCGTGCCCCCGATGACGCCCGGACGACCGAACGGCAGCACCGCGGTGCGGATCATCTCCCACTTGGTGGCACCGAGCGCCAGAGCCGCCTCCTCATGCAAGGTGGGCGTCTGGAGGAAGACCTCACGAGAGACCGAGGTGATGATCGGCAGGATCATCACGGCGAGCACGAGGGATGCGGTGAGGATGGTGCGTCCAGTGGCCGAGGAGGACTGGAAGAACGGCAGTACACCGGCGTTCCGCTCCAGCCACTCGTACAGCGGCACCAGCCTCGGCGCGAACACCTGGAACCCCCACATCCCGAACACGACCGACGGCACGGCGGCGAGCAGGTCGATGACGAACCCGACCACGGTGCCGACCCGGCGGGGTGCGTAGTGCGACACGAAGAGGGCGATACCGACCGCGACGGGCGTCGCCACCGCCATCGCCACCACGGAGGCCATCAAGGTCCCGAAAACGAGCGGTGCTACGTAGGGGAGGAAGCCCTCGCCGCCGGTGACCTCGCCCGACTCGGCACCGAGGATCGGCGTGGCCTCGGCGATGAGGAACACCGCCACCCCGGCGAGAACGAGCAGGATGCTGAGCGCACTCGAGGTGGCCAGTCCACGGAACACG
>JBOFJB010000186.1:0-3000 GCA_051650465.1 Dermatophilaceae bacterium
ACCTTGACCCCGGATCTGTGGGTCTGTCATGCCCGGTAGCGCCCGCCGGACTCGATGACCGCGACGTCGAGTGTCCGACGACGCGAGAGGCAGAGCCGGGATGACGAAGCAGGGGCCAGTGGTCGACGAGGTCAGCGAACGACCGCGCGCGGGCGCGTTCCAGGCGACCGCATGGGTCGCGGCGACGGTCGTGGTGGTCGCGGCGCTGCTCGCGCAGGGGGCTGTCGTCGAGGGGTTTCCCGCCCCGCTACTCGAGTCGGCCTCACGGGTCGGGAGTCACGCCATCCTCGTCGCACCGTTCGTGGCTGTCGGGCTCCTGCGTTCACCCGACCGGCGTCGGGCGCTGCGGCTGCTCGGGCCGGTCGGCGGGCTGTACCTGCTCTATGAGGTCGCGCTGCGTTCCGACCTCCCGGTGTTCGACGAGGCATCGTGGAACTTCGGTGGCAAGATCGTCGCCGTCGCGGCGCTCCTGCTCCTCCTTCGCGGAATGACGTTCGGCCGGCCAGCCGATGTGGGTGTCACGACCCGTCTGCGCGTCGGCCGATGGTCCTGGCTCCTGGTCGGCTACGCCGTGGTCGTCGTGCCGCTCGCCTTCCTCCTCGGCTCGACGGTCGACCGGTCGGTGGAGGAGACGATCTTCCAGCTCTCGATGCCGGGCCTGGACGAGGAGCTGTTCTACCGCGGCATCCTGCTGCTGCTCCTCGACCTGGCGTTCGGTACCCCGTGGCGGGTGTACGGCATCCGGCTCGGGTGGGGGTTCGTCTGCTCCACGGTGCTGTTCGTCCTCGCCCACGTGGTCTTCACCGACGGGTCGGGCCAGCCGTACCTGTTCGCGCCCGACCCGGACCGCATCATCGCCTTCGTGTTGTTCTGCCTCACCGTCACCATCGTGCGACACGCGACCGGGTCGGTATGGGCGGCGGCACTTGTACATAACGCGACGAACGCCGTGGTCGTGCCACTGCCGATACCGGACCTCATACAGGCCGGGCTCGTCCTTCTCGCCGCGCTGGCCCTCGCCCGGCATGTGCACCGGAGAACCGAACCTGACTCCGCTACAACGAAATACGGACATGCCGGTCGATGAATGCCAGCCGGGCCGGCGCTCCGAGGCGCTGGACTCACCCTGAGCCGGACGCTGCCTTCCCGCTCGCCGAGCCTTCCGACCCGGAGTGCGGCCCGCGCTCCGCCGCTGACGCCTCGCCGGCGGCGAGCAACAGCTGCAGGATGCGGCGCAGCTCGGCGTGGTCGCGGTCCGAGAGCGTGCGCAGGACGGTGTTCCGGTCGGCCATCGCCGAACGGATGTCGCCCAGCACCTTCCGCCCGCGGGCGGTGGTCTCGACGGCGCGGACCCGGCGGTCGTGCTGCGGGGTGATGCGCCGCACGAGCTCACGGCGTTCGAGCTGGTCGACCAGCCCGGTGGCGTTGCTCGGGTCGCAGTGCAGATGCCGGGCGATCTCCTTGGTGGGCACCTGCTCGGCACCGACCCGCACGAGCGCCATCGTCTGCATCGGGGTGAGCTCGTGCCGCACCGCGACGGTGTGCATGACGCCGGCGAACTCACGACTCACCTGCATGAAGAGGTCGACCGTCGATGGTGCCCGGTCGTCATCCATGTCGTCATGGTACAGGTTCTTCTCTTTAGTTGACATTGACCACTATCGAGGAGTACCACTGAGATATGGACCTTTCGACCGCAGTCACCGCCCGCGGCCTGGCGCGCTCTTTCGGGCGCGGACCGGCCACCGTCGTCGCCGTCGCCGACGTCGACCTGCACGTGCCGACCGGCACCGTGCTCGGCCTGCTCGGGCCGAACGGCGCCGGCAAGACCACCGTCGTCCGGATGCTCACCGGGCTGCTCGCCCCGGACCGCGGCACCGCCGAGGTGGCCGGGGTGCCGATCGGCCCCGACGGGCCGGAGGACCCGACGGCGCTCCGCCAGCGCATCGGCCTCGCCGGGCAGTACGCCGCCGTCGACGAGCTGCTCAGCGGCCGCGAGAACCTGCGGATGATGGGCCGGCTCGGCCACCTCACCCGAGGGTCCGGCCGGGCCAGGGCCGAGGAGCTGCTCGAGCGGTTCGACCTGGTCGACGCCGCCGACCGCCGGGTCGGCACCTACTCCGGCGGGATGCGCCGCCGGCTCGACCTGGCCGCCTCGCTCGTCGGCGACCCCGCCGTCGTCTTTCTCGACGAACCCACGACGGGACTGGACCCGCGTTCCCGGCTGGCGCTGTGGGAGGTCGTCGAAGACCTCGTCGCCGGCGGCACGACGGTACTGCTCACCACCCAGTACCTCGAGGAGGCCGACCACCTGGCAGACCGACTGGCCGTCATCGACCGGGGCCGGATCATCGCCGAGGGAACCGCCGGCGAGCTCAAGGCCACCCTGGCCGGCACTCGGCTCGAGGTGCGGCTCGACGACCCACGGTCGGTGCCAGCGGCGATCGCCGCACTCGCCGGCGTCGGCGAGCTCACCGCCACCGACTCGGTCGTCTCGGTCACGGTGAGCGACGCGGCCGCGGCGATGCCGGCCGTGGTACGCCGCCTCGACACGGCCGGGGTGGCGGTGCTCGGCATCCGAGCCCACGAACCCACCTTGGACGACGTGTTCCTCGCGCTCACCGGGAGCGCGGCTCGACCCGACATCCCGGCAGACACCCCACCGCCCAGACGTCGGGCCAGCCGTCGCGACACCACCGACAGGAGCGCAGCATGAGCACCCTCGACACCCTTCACCAGCCGGCCGCCATGGTGCCCACGCGACCCACCCCCACACCTGTCGCGACCGCTCGGCGGCCGATGGTCGGCTGGGCCGTGCGCGACACCGCGACGACCGCCTGGCGGAGCCTGGTCGGCGCCACGCGGCAGCCGCAGATCCTGGTCTTCTCCCTGATCCAGCCGGTGATGTTCGTGCTGCTGTTCGTCTATGTCTTCGGCGGGGCGATCACCGTACCCGGCGGCAGCTATGTCGACTACCTGATGCCGGGCATCTTCGTGCAG
>JBOFJB010000187.1:0-3346 GCA_051650465.1 Dermatophilaceae bacterium
CGGCTCCAGCCGGGGCGGATGTTCCTCGTCGACACCGCCGCGGGCCGCATCGTCGACGACGACGAGGTGAAGGCGGGCCTGGCCGCCGAGCATCCCTACGAGGAGTGGCTGCACGCCGGGATGATCGGGCTCGGCGACCTGCCCGAGCGGGAGCACATCATCCACACCGCGGCCTCTGTGGCCCGGCGCCAGCGCACCTTCGGGTACACCGAGGAGGAGCTCGCCGTGCTCCTCGCGCCGATGGCTCGCACCGGTGCCGAGGCGTTGGGGTCGATGGGCACCGACACCCCCATCGCGGTGCTGTCGGAGCGGCCGCGCCTGGTCTTCGACTACTTCACCCAGCTCTTCGCCCAGGTCACCAACCCGCCGCTCGACGCCATCCGGGAGGAGCTGGTCACCTCGCTCGCCAGCTCGATCGGCCCCGAGGGGAGCCTGCTCGATGCCACGCCGGCCCACGCCCGGCAGGTCGTGCTGCCCTTTCCCGTGCTCGACAACGACGAGCTCGCCAAGATCGTGCACATCAACGCCGACGGTGACCTGCCCGGGTACTCCACCGTCGTCGTGCGTGGCACGTACGACGTCAGCGGTGGCGAGAGCGCCCTGCGCGGCCGGCTGGCCCAGATCTTCGCCGAGGTGTCCACCGCGATTGCGCGTGGCGCGCGCTTCATCGTGCTGTCCGACCGCGACTCGGACCGGGACACCGCTCCGATCCCCTCGCTGCTGCTGACGTCGGCCGTCCACCACCACCTGATCCGCGAGAAGACGCGCACCCAGGTGGGGCTCATCGTCGAGGCCGGAGACGTGCGCGAGGTGCACCACGTGGCACTGCTCGTCGGGTACGGCGCGGCCGCGATCAACCCCTACCTCGCGATGGAGACCGTCGAGGACATGGTGCGCAGCGGCGCGATCACCGAGGTCACCGAGGAGAAGGCGGTCGCCAACCTGATCCGGGCCCTCGGCAAGGGTGTGCTCAAGGTGATGTCGAAGATGGGCATCTCCACGGTGGCGTCGTACCGCGGGGCCCAGGTGTTCGAGGCGATCGGCCTGTCGCAGGCGCTCGTCGACGAGTACTTCACCGGCACGGTCAGCCAGCTCGGCGGGGTGGGTCTCGACGTCATCGCGGCGGAGGTGACCGCCCGGCACGCGATGGCCTACCCGCCCGACGGCATCCGGCAGGCGCACCGCACGCTGATGGTCGGTGGCGAGTACCGGTGGCGTCGGGAGGGGGAGCCGCACCTCTTCGACCCGGACACCGTCTTCCGCCTCCAGCACGCCACCCGCGCCCGGCGCTACGACGTGTTCAAGCAGTACACGCAGCGGGTCGACGAGCAGTCGAACCGGCTGATGACGCTGCGCGGGCTGTTCGAGCTGGGCGGATCGCAGCGGCGCGAGCCGGTGCCGATCGACGAGGTCGAGCCGGTGAGCGAGATCGTCCGGCGGTTCAACACCGGGGCGATGAGCTACGGCTCGATCAGTCAGGAGGCGCACGAGACCCTCGCCGTCGCGATGAACCGGTTGAAGGCCCGCTCCAACACCGGCGAGGGCGGCGAGGACCCCGAGCGGCTGATGGACCCGGCACGCCGCTCGGCCATCAAGCAGGTGGCGTCCGGCCGGTTCGGGGTCACCTCGCTCTACCTCACCCACGCCGACGACATCCAGATCAAGATGGCGCAGGGCGCCAAGCCGGGGGAGGGCGGCCAGCTGCCCGGGCCGAAGGTCTACCCGTGGGTGGCGCGCACCCGGCACTCCACGCCCGGCGTCGGGCTGATCAGCCCGCCGCCGCACCACGACATCTACTCCATCGAGGACCTCGCCCAGCTCATCCACGACCTCAAGAACGCCAACCCGCAGGCGCGCATCCACGTCAAGCTCGTGTCCGAGGTCGGCGTCGGCACGGTGGCCGCCGGGGTGAGCAAGGCGCACGCCGACGTCGTGCTGATCTCGGGCCACGACGGCGGCACCGGCGCCTCGCCGCTCACCTCCCTCAAGCACGCCGGCGGGCCCTGGGAGCTCGGGCTCGCCGAGACCCAGCAGACGCTCGTGCTCAACGGCCTGCGGGACCGCATCGTCGTGCAGGTGGACGGGCAGATCAAGACCGGGCGCGACGTCGTCATCGCCGCACTGCTCGGTGCCGAGGAGTTCGGGTTCGCCACCGCACCGCTCGTCGTGTCGGGCTGCATCCTCATGCGGGTCTGCCATCTCGACACCTGCCCGGTGGGCATCGCCACCCAGAACCCCGAGCTGCGCTCCCGCTTCACCGGGGCGCCCGAGTTCGTGGAGACCTTCTTCGAGTACGTCGCGGAGGAGGTGCGCGAGCACCTCGCGGCGCTCGGCTTCCGCAGCATCGAGGAGGCGGTCGGGCAGATCGAGCATCTCGACACCCGCCGGGCGGTCGCCCACTGGAAGGCCTCCGGGCTCGACCTCGCGCCGGTCCTCGCGCGGGTCGAGAGCCCCGACGGCTCCGGCGTGCGGCAGCGGGTCGGGCAGGACCACGGCCTCGAGAAGGCACTCGACCACCAGCTCGTCGCCGCAGCACGCGACGCGATCGACCACGGTGCGGGCGTGGCGGCCCGGTTCGGCATCCGCAACGTCAACCGCACGGTCGGCGCGATGCTCGGGCACGAGGTGACCAAACGCCATCCGAAGGGCCTGCCGGACCACACCATCGACCTCACCTTCACCGGCTCGGCCGGGCAGAGCTTCGGCGCGTTCGTCCCGGCCGGGGTCACGCTCACCCTCGAGGGCGACGCCAACGACTACGTCGGCAAGGGCCTGTCCGGCGGCCGCATCGTCATCCGCCCCGCCGAGGGTGCGGCGCTGGTGCCGGAGCACAACGTCATCGCCGGCAACGTCATCGGCTATGGCGCGACCTCCGGAGAGCTCTTCCTCCGCGGTGCGGTCGGCGAGCGGTTCTGCGTGCGCAACTCCGGCGCCACGGCCGTGGTCGAGGGGGTCGGTGACCACGGGCTCGAGTACATGACCGGCGGGGTCGCCCTCGTCCTCGGCCCGACCGGGCGCAACGTCGCCGCCGGGATGTCGGGTGGCGTCGCCTACGTGCTCGACCTCGACCACACCTCGGTCAACCGCGAGCTGGTCGACCTCGCGCCGCTGCGCACCGATGACGAGCTGGTCGTCCGCGACCTCCTCGAGCGGCACCACCGGTGGACCGGCTCGGGCGTCGCGGCCCGGCTCCTCGATCGGCCGGACGATGCCTACGCCCGGTTCACGCTGATCCTGCCGCGTGCCTACCAGCGCGTGCTCGACGTGCGCTCCACGGCCGTCGCCGAGGGGCTCGACCCGGACAGCGCCCAGGTGTGGGAGCGGATCATGGAGGCGTCTCATGGCT
>JBOFJB010000188.1:0-4230 GCA_051650465.1 Dermatophilaceae bacterium
AGTCGCCGACGACCGCTTCGACCGCCATCCCCGGATACCGCTCGCTGAGGTCGGCGGCTGCCTCCCGGAGGGTGCGGTCGGAGACGTCGACCGGCACGAAACGCCGGAGCGACCCGTGCGACCGTCCTGGGGATCGGAATGCGTCGAGCAGGGCGCGGGTCTTGTCGCTGGTGCCGCTGCCGAGTTCGACGAGGGTGCTCGCATCGCAGACCTCGGCGATCTCGGCGGCCCGGGTCGCGACGATCGCACGCTCGGCCTCGGTCGGGTAGTACTCCGGCAGCCGGGTGATCTGGTCGAACAACACCGCCCCGACATCGTCGTAAAGCCATTTCGGTGGGAGCCGCCGCGGCCGCCCACCCAGCCCACGGCGGACGTCATCCACGAATGACCCGGACGCCCAGTCCGGCTCGAGAAGCACCTGCACCCGGGGCTCGACCACGCCACTCATCGCGTCACGTCCTGCGGTGCACCGCCGTCGGCGAGCCGGATGCCGGACAACGCCCAGCGGGCCGCATGCGGGAAGAAGTTGCGGTACGTGAGCCGCGCATGCGCTGGCGGGGTGAGCGCGCAGCCGCCGCGCAGGACCATCTGACTCGACATGAACTTTCCGTTGTACTCGCCGATGGCGCCAGCGGGTGGATGGAACCCGGGGTACGGGTGGTACGCGGAGGAGGTCCACTCCCAGCAGTCGCCGTAGACCTGACGTAGCCGGTGCGGTCCTTCCCGCGCCGGTGCCGCGGCCGGGTGGTAGCGCTCGAGGTCGGCGAGGTTGCCGGGCGAGTGGGCCGCGTCGGCCTGCCCGTCGACGACGACCGCGTGCTCCCACTCGCCCTCGGTGGGCAGTCGCTTTCCGGCCCAGGTGGCGTACGCGTCGGCCTCGTAGAAACTGACGTGGCTGACCGGCAGGCCGGGATTCACCGGCGCCGTCCCGTGCAGGGTGTGTTCGTACCAGGCTCCGTCGTGGTCGACCCAGTAGAGCGGCGCCCGCCAGCCCTCGGCGCGGACGTGGCCCAGCCCGTCGGACAGCCACAACTCGGGCCGGTCGTAGCCGCCGTCGGCGATGAACGCGAGCCATTCGCCATTCGTGACGAGCCGGTCGGCGAGCCGGTAGGGCTCCAACCACTGCCGATGCCGCGGGAGCTCGTTGTCGAAGGCGAAGCGATCGCCGTCGTGGCCCACCTCGACCAAGCCGCCGTCGACGTCGACCCAGCCGAGCCGATCCGGCTCGCACACGTGGGGTGGGCTGCCGCAGTACGCCGGTTCGAGCGGGTTGCGGCTCAGCACATGCTTGATATCCATGAGGAGCAACTCCTGATGCTGCTGCTCGTGGTGGAAACCCAGTTCGACGGTGGGCGCGAGTTTGCCCAGGGTGCCGTCGTCCAGCGCGGCGACGAGGTCGCGGACCCGGGTGTCGACATTGTCGCGGTACACGCCGACCTCGTGGGCTCCGGGGCGGGTGACCAGGCCGCGGTCGGGGCGGGCGTAACGCGGGCCGAGGCTCTCGTAGTAACTGTTGAAAAGAAACCAGTAGCGGTCCTGAAACGGGGCGAAGCCGGGCTCGTGGTCGGCGAGGACGAAGGTCTCGAAGAACCAGGTGACATGCGCTCGGTGCCACTTCGTCGGCGACACGTCCGGCATCGACTGGACGGTCTGGTCCTCGGGGGAGAGCGGCGCCGCGAGCCGCTCGGTGTGTGCGCGGACCTCGTCGTAGCGGGCGGTGAGACTGGCGGCATCCCACGCGGTGGGGCTCATGCCGGTGTCCTCTCGTCGGGGATCGGTCGGTGTCCGGCTATCTCCATCCTTACCCATCGCACCCACAGCCGAACACCCGGAGACGATCTCATGTCGGGTTTCACCTAGTCGTCATCCGCAGCAGCGGAAGTGACAGGTGTCATCACTCCCCGGATGGCGGCCGCCACTGCCGAGACGGCGGCGTCCCCGGCAGAGTGAAGGGGCACCACGCCTCCGAGAGGACTGACGATGGGCACCGCTCTGCGGGAGAGGATCTCGGTCATCGTGGAAGGAGACGACCTCGTCCTCGTCGGTGAGGGTCGCACGACGCGACTGCGCGGCATCCCGCCCGTGCTGCGGGTGTACCTGACCTCGGGCCGCGGCGAGCCACGGCCCGAGGATCGCGAGGGCCAGGCACCGGAGAAGAACGTCGCGAGGCTCAGACCGGAGGCCTTGAGGATCGGGAGCGGGCCTGCTGACTCGCGGGAGACCGTTCAGCGGCCACCGCGGACCAGCGGGGGGCTGAGCATCTCGAGGCCGCCTCGGCGGTAGAGCCGCGCCGGCCGCCCTCCGCCGACCGTGGTGGCCCGGGGGGTCTCTTCGAGGAAGCCCGGAGTTCGGGTGACCTTCCGGTGGAAGTTGCGGGGGTCGAGGGGATATCCCCAGACGGCCTCGTACACGGCTCGCAGTTGCGCCACAGTGAACTCCTCGTCACAGAACGCCGTGGCGAGCGATGAGTACTCGAGTTTGCCGCGTGCACGCTCGATCCCGTCCCGGAGGATCGCGGCGTGGTCGAAGGCGAGCCGGCGCAGGTTGAGATCGTCGACGGAGACGAAGTGCGCGGTCGCGGCGTCGGTACCCGCGGCGGGCTCGGGAAGGTCGGGCGCGAGGGCCAACCACGCGACGGACACGGTGCGCATCCGAGGGTCTCGCGACGGGGCGCCGTACGTGGCGAGTTGTTCGAGATGCATGCCGTCGCCCACTCCGGTCTCCTCCGCCAGTTCGCGGCGCGCGGCGTCGAGGAGATCCTCGTCGACGTGGACGAAACCGCCGGGAAGGGCTTGGGCTCCGGCGAACGGGTCCTCCGCCCGCTCCACTAGCAGCACGCAGAGCCGCCCGTCGATGATGGTGAGCACGACGAGGTCGACGGTGACGGCGAACGGTGGGTGGGCCACCCGACCACTGTCTCATCATGTCGTTTTGACGAGAAGAGGGTCAATCACTTATCGTCTGATTCACGATAATTATGAAGGAGACAGCGATGGCCACCATCACGCGGTACCCGTTCATTGCCCACCTGCGCAGCACGACGACGATGCACGTCCACCACCTCGCCGGCGGTACGACGCGGCACTCGGGCCCGGGTGCGTCGTTCTGGTTCCGTCCGATGGCCGCCGCGATCAGCGAGGTGCCGGTCGACGACCGCGCGCAATCGGTCCTCGTGCCTGTCCGCAGCGCCGACCTCCAGCAGTTCACCGCCGCCGGCGTGGTCACGTACCGCTTCTCCGACCCGGTCCTCGCCGCGACGAGGGTCGACTTCGCCATCGACGTCGCGCACGGCGGCTGGCTGCGCACCCCGCTCGAGACCGTCGGCGGGATGATCCAGGGCGCCGCGGCGGCGGCCGTCACGGCCACGCTCACCGGCCTCGACCTGAGAGCCGCCCTCGCGACGCCCACAGCGGAACTGGCCGCCCAGGTGAGTTCCGCCCTGGCCGCCGACGAGCGTCTCGCGGAGGTCGGGGTGCAGGTCGTCGGGGCCCGTTTCGGGCTGCTCCGACCGGAGCCCGATGTCGAGCGCGCCCTCCAGACACCGGCCCGCGAGACTATCCAGCAGGATGCCGACCGGGCCACCTTCGAACGTCGTGCGCTTGCCGTCGAGCGGGAGGCAGCCATCGGCCAGAACGAGTTGGCGAACCGGATCGACCTCGAGGCCCGCCGTGAGCGGCTCGTCGTCCAGCAGGGAGCCAACGACCGGCGCGAAGCCGAGGAGAGAGCGGCCGCCGAGGCCGTGGCGGTGCGGGCGGAGGCCGAACGCACGACCGCCTTGGCCGAAGCGCGAGCGGCGGCCCAGCGGGTGACCGGAGCCGCGGAGGCCGAGGCTGAGCGGGCCCGGCTCGAGGCGTACGCCGAGGTTCCCGCCGCGGTCCTCCTGGCCGTCGCCGCTCGCGAGGCCGCGGCCAACCTGCCCCAGGTCGACCAGCTTGTGCTCACGCCTGACCTCGTCAGCGGGGTGCTCGCCCGACTCGCCGGGGCCCCGGAGGGCGGCCGGTCGTGACGGCCCCTCGCGTCGTCGTCGTCCACCGCCGGACCGAGTACGACGATCTGCTCGCCCGGCACGGGACGCGCGGCCAGGTCGAGTTCTTCCTTGGATCCCGCGGTCAGGCGCTCGACCCGGTCAAGGAGCGTCACGACCGCACGGGTGCGGCGACAGCCGACGTGCTCGGCGCCATCCCCACGGAGTGGCGGCGTGCGGAGGTGGAGCGCGACGAGTTGTCCCGC
>JBOFJB010000189.1:0-2574 GCA_051650465.1 Dermatophilaceae bacterium
CAGGAGCAGATCGTCCGGCAGAAGCACTGACCGGCGAGACGCACACCGACCACGACCAGCAGGAAGGCGGGAACCCATGGGAGCGCAGATCCGGGAGTACCGGCAGCGCATCCGGTCCGTCAGCGCGACGAAGAAGATCACCCGGGCGATGGAGTTGATGGCTGCGTCCCGGGTGGTCAAAGCTCAGCAGGCGGTTCGTGAGTCGAGTCCCTACGCGCGTGCACTCACCCAGGCGGTCTCGGCGGTCGCGACGTTCTCCAACGAGGACCACCCGCTGACCACCGAGAAGGCGGACGTCACGCGTGCCGCGGTCGTCATCATCACCTCGGACCGCGGCCTGGCTGGTGCCTACAGTTCCGCAGTGATCAAGGAGAGCGAACGGCTCGTCGCCAAACTCGCCGAGGATGGCAAGGAGGCAGTGCCGTATCTGCTCGGGCGGAAGGCCGTCGGGTTCTACCGGTTTCGCCAGCGCGAGTACGCCGCCGAGTGGACCGGCGCTTCCGAGAAGCCGTCGTTCGAGGTGGCGCGCGAGGTAGGCGAGCGAATCGTCGCCGACTTCACCGCTGAGGCGGGCGTCGACGAGGTGTACGTCGTCTTTACCCGGTTCGTCACGATGGTCACCCAGGAGCCTGATGTCATCCGGCTGCTTCCGTTGGAGGTGGTCGAGGGTACCGAGTTGCCGGATGCCGACGGTCCCCTTCCGTTGTACTCCTTCGAGCCGAGCCCTGACCAGGTGCTCGACGCGCTGCTGCCGAAGTACGTGAATGCTCGGCTGTTCAACTGCATGCTGCAGGCAGCGGCCTCCGAGTTGGCGGCTCGTCAGCGGGCAATGAAGTCAGCCACCGATAACGCCGAAGACCTCATCAAGAAGTACACCCGGCTGGCCAACCAGGCCCGCCAGGCCGAGATCACCCAAGAGATCAGCGAGATCGTCGGCGGCGCGAGCGCGCTCGCCGAGGCCAAGTGAGCGAGAGAGAGACCATGACTGCCACTGTCACCGAGAAGAGCGAGGCCACCCAGGCCGGCGGCACCGGCCGGATCTCGCGGATCATCGGCCCGGTCGTCGATGTCGAGTTCCCCGTCGACGCCATGCCTGACCAGTACAACCTGCTCACCACCGAAGTCGAGGTGGGCGGGCAGACCAAGGAGTTGAACCTCGAGGTCGCCCAACACATCGGTGACAACATGGTGCGGGCCATCTCGCTGCAGCCCACCGATGGTCTGGTGCGCGGCACCGCCGTGCGGGACACCGGAGGTCCGATCACGGTGCCCGTTGGCGACGTCACGCTGGGCAAGGTGTTCAACACCACCGGCGTGCCGATGAACCTCGCCGAGGGTGAAACCCTGGACGTCACGGAGCGCTGGGGTATCCACCGGTCCGCTCCGGCGTTCGACCAACTCGAGCCCAAGACACAGATGTTCGAGACCGGCATCAAGGTCATCGACCTGCTCACTCCCTACGTGCAGGGCGGCAAGATCGGCCTGTTCGGCGGCGCCGGTGTGGGCAAGACGGTACTCATCCAGGAGATGATCGCCCGGGTTGCCCGCGACCACGGCGGCGTCTCGGTGTTCGCCGGTGTTGGCGAACGCACCCGTGAGGGCAACGACCTCATGGTCGAGATGGAGGAGGCCGGCGTGCTCGGCCAGACCGCCCTGGTCTTCGGCCAGATGGACGAGCCGCCGGGCACCCGCCTGCGGGTTGCGCTGTCGGCACTGACGATGGCCGAGTACTTCCGCGACGTGCAGAAGCAGGACGTTCTCCTCTTCATCGACAACATCTTCCGGTTCACCCAGGCCGGGTCCGAGGTCTCCACCCTCCTCGGCCGGATGCCGTCCGCGGTCGGCTACCAGCCCACGCTCGCTGACGAGATGGGCGTGTTGCAGGAGCGGATCACCTCGACCCGTGGCCACTCGATCACCTCGATGCAGGCGATCTACGTGCCCGCCGACGACTACACCGACCCCGCGCCCGCCACGACCTTCGCGCACCTCGACGCCACCACCGAGCTCTCCCGCGAGATCGCCTCGCTCGGCATCTACCCCGCGGTCGACCCGCTCACCTCAACGAGCCGCATCCTTGATCGCCGCTACATCTCGGCCGAGCACTACGACACCGCAGTCCGGGTCAAGCAGATTCTCCAGCGCAACAAGGAGTTGCAAGACATCATCGCGATCCTCGGTATCGATGAACTGTCCGAGGAGGACAAGATCCTCGTCAATCGGGCCCGCCGCATCCAGCGGTTCCTTTCGCAGAACACCTACGTGGCCAAGCAGTTCACCGGCATCGAGGGCTCCACTGTGCCACTCGTCGACACGATCGAGGCGTTCACCAAGATCTGCGACGGCGACTACGACCACATCGGCGAGCAGGCGTTCTTCATGTGTGGTGGCCTCGACGACGTCGAGCGCCAGTGGGCCGAGATCCAGAAGAACCTCTGATGGCGCTCCAGGTCGAACTCGTCGCTGCGGACCGCAAGGTCTGGGAGGGCGAGGCCAGCCAGGTCAGCGCCCGGTCAGTCGACGGCGACCTCGGCATCATGCCTGGCCATCAGCCGCTGCTCTGCGTGCTCGCCG
>JBOFJB010000190.1:0-1960 GCA_051650465.1 Dermatophilaceae bacterium
CACGTGCAGGTCGGCGACGTCGAGCACGACATCACCCGGCACAGCCTCGGCCTTGTCGATCGACAGCACCACCTCGCGGCCGACCATCATCGTCGCCAGCCCGCGCGCGTCGGTGTCGCCGGTCGCCACCTCACCGACCACCGCGCCCTGGCGCAGCACGTACACCCGGTCGGCGACGGCGAGCACCTCGCGCAGCTTGTGCGTGATGAAGACGATCGACGTGCCCGAGTTGGCGAGCTCCCGCATCACGGCGAGCAGCTCATCGGTCTCCTGCGGCGTCAGCACGGCGGTCGGCTCGTCGAGGATGAGCAGGTCGACCTGCCGCGACAGCGCCTTGAGGATCTCGACCCGCTGCTGGGTACCGACCGGCAGGTCGGCGACCTCGGCGTCGGGGTCGACGGCGAGCCGGTGCTTCGCCGACAGGGCACGCACCAGCTCTCGGGCGGCGTCGAGGTCGAGCAGCTGGCCGCCACGCACCGGCTCGTGCCCCAGCACGAGGTTCTCGGCCACCGTCATCACCGGCACCAGCTGGAAGTGCTGGTGGACCATGCCGATGCCGCGCGCGATCGCGTCGCGTGGATCCGTGATCGGCGTCGCGTCACCCTGGACGGTGACCGTGCCGGCATCCGGCGTGATGAGGCCGAAGATCTGGTTGACCAGCGTGGACTTGCCGGCCCCGTTCTCGCCGAGCAGTGCGACGATCTCGCCGCGGCGCACCTGCAGGGTGATGTCCCGGTTGGCGTGCACCGGACCGAAGCTCTTCGAGAGGCCGCGGATGTCGAGCAGCACCTCGCCGACGTTGCCCTCGCCGAAGCCGCTCACCTCCGGCGGCAGCTCGAGGATCGCCTCGTTGGTCACCACCGACTCGAGGTGCTCGGTGCTCGTGTCGAGGTGGAGGTCGACCGCGGCCCGGGTGTCGGCGTGCACGTCGGGAAGACCGGATGGCGCTCCGCGTCTCGTCGCGGTGGACGACCCACTCCCGGTCGGTCCGGATGACGTACCGCTCGCGGCGGTCGGGCCGGATGACGTGCCGCTTGCGGTCCCCGCGGAGGACGCGTCACCCGCACTCTCCGGGGATGACGTGCCGCCCGGCGTCGGCGCGGTGCCTGCGTCGCGTGTGCCGTCGGCCATCACTGGTCTCCTTTCACGTACGGCTGCCCGACCGCGGCCGGGGCTCGCACCCGCCCTGCGGCCACCGCCAGCACCACGAGCGTGGCGATGTACGGGAACGTGCCGGTGATCTGGGGCGGGATGGTGAACCAGCCGGTCTGCTGCAGCTGGGAGGCGACTGCGTTGACGAAGCCGAAGAACAGCGCCATCCCGAACGCGCGCAGCGGCCGCCACGCCCCCATGATGAGGATGGCCAGGGCGAGGAAGCCCCGGCCGGCGACGATGCCCCGCTCGAACGAGCTGGCGGCGTCCATCGACAGGTAGACGCCGGCGCACCCGGCGAGCGCCCCGGCGAGCGTGACGTTGACCAGCCGCACCCGCTCCACGTCGATGCCGGCGGTGTCGGCGGCCGACGGGTACTCGCCGACCGCGCGGGTACGCAGCCCCCACCGGGTGCGGAACAGCCCGACGTGCACGACCAGCGCGGCGACGATGGCGAGCGTCGCGAACGTGCTGGTGTTCGAGAAGAACACCTCGCCGACGAGCGGCAGCAGCGACAGCCCGGGGATGTCGAACGACGGCAGGGTGCCAGGGAGGACCTCGCCCGAGCGCAGGTAGAACGAGGTGACGCCGGCGGCGAAGATGTTGAGCACGACCCCGGCGATGATCTGGTCCATGCGCCACTTGACCGTGGTCCAGGCGAGGAAGCCGCCGGTGACCAGGCCGCTGCCGACCCCGGCCAGTACCCCGACGAGGAGTGACCCGCTGTAGGCGGCTCCGAAGAAGCCGGCGAAGGCCGCCACGATCATCTGGCCCTCGATGCCGATGTTGACCACGCCGCTGCGCTCGC
>JBOFJB010000191.1:0-4459 GCA_051650465.1 Dermatophilaceae bacterium
GTCGGCTCATCGCGACGTGCTGACCGGCCGACGAGGGCGGATGATGCGGCGCCGTAGCCAGGTTCGCGTACGACCGCCGAGGTAAGTGCGGGTCCGCGCGAGTTCCCACTGGCCGTACTCGGCGTGCTGCGTGAGCGCCTTGCGGATCTCGTCCCGGGCTGTCTCGCGTCCGAACATCAGCACGAGGTACTCGTACTCCGCCACAGTTGCCGCAGTCATCGCCATAGTGTGCGACAGGGCGGTACGGTCTCCACCATGAGCGTCGATCCGCGTGCCGCCCTCAGTGTGCTCGTCACCGCTTTCGAACGGCACCTCGAAGCGAGCAGCACGCGGAGCGGAGAGGACGATTCGACGGTGGTCGCCGCCTATGATGCTCTCGCTGACGCGTTCGAGGTTTACGACGGCGCCGTCTACGACGCTTTCGGTGAGATGACCCCACTCGTTACCTACACCGGAGATGACGGCGACGACGACGAGGACGGCGACTACGACGACGTGACCGAGGACGCCGGCATCTACGCCGGGCTCGATGACGACGACGTCGAGTACGAGGACACCCCGGTCACCGATGGGGCGCCCGGCATCCGTTGACCACGAGCGACTCAAGGCCCGGCCGTACGGTGTCGACAGTCACAGTCGGGGCCAGCGTGGCGTGGAGACCGTGGGATGCCGGCCTCGACTGGATGGCGGACCAACTCACCCGTGCGGGTCGGAGACCTCGTCGAGCGCATGCACGATCTGCTCGGGAAGTGTCAGGTCCTCAGCCTCCAGCAGGGTGGCCAGTTGACCCGGGGTGCGCGGCCCCACGATCGGCGCGATGACACCCACGCGGTCGCGCACCCAGGCCAACGCGACCGCGGCCTCGGTGGTGCCCAGGCCGTCGGCGGCGGTGCGTAGCGCGTCCAGCACCCCCTGGGTGTGCTCGCCGACGTGCCGACCGGTGAACCGGGCGAACTCGTCGCTGGCGAGCCGGGAGTCGCCGGGGATGCCGGTCCGGTATCGGCCGGTGAGTGCACCACGACCCAGCGGCGACCACGGCAGCAGTCCGAAGCCCAGGGCCGTTGCGGCCGAGACCAGTTCGCGCTCAGGCGTGCGGTCGACCAGGCTGTACTCGACCGAACTCGCGACCAGCGGAACCCCAGCCGACCGGAGCAGCGCCGCGGTGTGTGCGGTCTGCCAGGCAAGGTGGTTCGAGACCCCGACGTACCGGGCCCGTCCCGACTGCGCCGCCCAGGCAAGCGCGCTCACGGTCTCCTCGACCGGGGTGTCCGGGTCCCACGTGTGCGCAAGCCAGACATCGACGTAGTCGGTGCGCAACCGGCGCAGCGAGGTATCGAGTTGGCGCATCATCGCCCGCCGGGAGCAGTCGACGACCCGTTCGCCGGAGTCACGGCTGACGCCGGACTTGCTCAGCAGCACCATCTCGTCGCGGTCGGACCCGTCGAGGAAGGCGCCCAGGAACTCTTCGGCCGCGCCTCCGGCGTAGCCGTGCGCGGTGTCGACGAAGGTGCCGCCCGCCGCCCGAAACACGGTGAGCAGGTCACGGGCGTCCTCTGGCGCGGTCCGCGTCCCCCAGGCCATCGTCCCGAGCGCGAGTCGCGAGACGCTGAGGCCGGAGCCTCCGAGACGGCGGGTGAGCATGGTCGCGACCTTATCGTCGGCGCCGCGCTAGCCTGGTGACCTATGCGGCTCGGCATCGTCTGCGGCTACGCCGGAATGGGTCTTGGTGACGACACCTTGGACCTGGTGCGCGACGCCGAGCGCCTCGGCTACGCGTCGGCGTGGGTGGCCGAGGCGTACGGCTCTGACAGCCCGACGGTGCTCGCCTGGCTCGCTGCGCACACGTCATCCATCGGCCTGGGCGCCGGGGTCATGCAGATTCCGGCGCGCACTCCGGCGATGACCGCGATGACGGCCGCGACGCTGGACACCCTCTCCGGCGGTCGGTTCCACCTGGGCCTCGGGGTCTCCGGGCCACAGGTGAGCGAGGGATGGCACGGGGTGCGCTTCGGGTCACCGTTGACCCGCACTCGCGAGTACGTCGACGTGGTGCGGATGGCGCTGCGGCGCGACCCGGTGGTCTATTCCGGGCAGCACCTCGTGCTCCCACTACCCGACGGCCCCGGCAAGGCGCTGCGGCTCACCATCCGGCCGCCTCGCCCTGAACTGCCGATCTACCTCGCGGCGGTCGGGCCGCGTAACCTCCGGCTCGCCGGCGAGGTCGCCGACGGCTGGCTCGCGGTGTTCCTCTCGCCCGAGCACAGCACCGGCCAGTTCGCCGCGGTTCGGGAGGGCCGGGTCACGGCGGGCAAGGGCACGGATGACGACCCGCTCTTCGGGTTCGACACCGTCGCAACGGTTCCCGTCGTGGTCACCGACGACCTCGAGGCTGGCCGGGCCGCGGTCGCCGACTACACCGCCCTCTACATCGGCGGCATGGGCAGCCGAGAGCAGAACTTCTACAACGCCCAGGCCCGGCGGATGGGCTTCGACGCCGACGCCGACCGCATCCAGGACCTCTACCTGGCTGGGCGGCCCCGCGACGCCGCCGCCGCCGTGCCGCTCGACCTGGTCGACGCCACCGCGCTGATCGGGCCGCCCGAGCGGATCGCCGCCCGGCTCGGCCGGTACGCCGACGCCGGCGTGACCACCCTCGCGGTCGCTCCCTACGCGGCCACCGCCGCCGAGCGCATCGCGGTGCTGCGGGTCGTGGCCGACGCCCTGGCCGCCACCACCTAGGCTCTCGGCTCGTGCCCGTCGAGCTCACCTACGCCCAGGCCGTCATCCTCGGAGTCGTAGAGGGGCTCACCGAGTTCCTACCGATCTCCTCGACGGGGCATCTGACCATCGCGTCGAAGCTGCTCGGCCTGCCGGTCGACGCACCCGCGGTCACGGCGTACACGGCGATCATCCAGGTCGGGGCGATCGCCGCGACGTTCCTCTACTTCGCCCGCAAGATCGCCCGGCTGTTCCTTGCCTGGGTGCGCGGCCTGCGCTCGGAAGAGGCGCGGGCGTCATCCGACTACCGGCTGGCCTGGGCGGTGATCGTCGGCTCGCTGCCGGTGGGTGTGGTCGGTTTCGTCGGCCGGGACGTCATCGCCGGGCCGCTGCGCAGCCTCTGGGTCGTGGCGGGCGCACTGGTGTTGTGGAGCGCGGTCATCTGGTGGGCAGAGGCGCGGCACGACCGGCTCGAGGCGGCCGGGATGCAGCGCGGCGAGCAGTCGGTCACCCTGATGGACGGCATTGTCATCGGTGTCGTGCAGTGCTTTTCGCTAGTGCCTGGCGTGTCCCGGTCCGGGGCCACCATCTCGGCCGGCATCGCGCGCGGTCTCGACCGGGTCACCTCCACCGAGCTGGCCTTCTTCATGGCGATCCCCGCGCTGACCGCGGCCGGGGTGTTCCAGTTGGCTGAGGCGTTCGACGACGTCGTCGCCCTCGGGGTGGGTCAGGTGCTCGTCGGGATCCTCGTCGCGTTCGTCACGGCATACGCGTCGATCGCGTGGCTGCTGCGCTTCGTGGCGACGAACTCGCTGCGGCCGTTCGTCTGGTATCGGCTGGCCCTCGGCGCGATCCTCGCGCTCGCGCTCGCCACCGGCTGGCTCGCCGCCACTTGAACGCCCGCTCACGCGGGCACGACCCCGCCTGCCTCCACTTTCCCGCCCGCCTCCGAAACCTTCGGGTACGCCCTGGGTTCCGTTGTGCGGCGAACATGAAGTTCCCCGGCTCAGGACGACTACAGCCACCCGGAGCGCTTGAACGCCCGGTAGATGGCCGTGCACGCCGTCGCCATGACGAGCAAGATGACGAAGTAGCCGTACCGCCACCGCAGTTCGGGCATGTTCTCGAAGTTCATCCCGTAGACGCCGGCCACCATGGTGGGCACCGCAGCGATCGCCACCGAGGCCGAGATCTTGCGCATGTCGTTGTTCTGCCGCACGCTCAACTGGGCCAGGTGCGCGCCCAGCACGTCGGTGAGCAGCCGGTCATAGCCCTCGATGTGGTCGATGACGCCGTGCAGGTGGTCGGAGACGTCGCGCACCATCAGCCGCAGTTCACCGTCGGGGACCGGAGTGCGCGGTGAGGTGTGCAGTTGCTGCAACGGTGCCAGCAGCGGCTGGGCCGCCCGGCGGAACTCGAGCACCTCGCGCTTGAGCCGGTAGATCGCCCCGGTATCGACCGTGGCGTCGGAGAACACCTCCTCCTCGATCGTGTCGAGGTCGGCGGCGATCTCGCCGTCGATCGCCCGGTAGACGTCGACCACCTCGTCGACCACGGCATGCAGCACCGCCGCCGGCCCGTGCCGGAGCGATTCGGCGTCGGACTCCAGCCGCTGCCGCAGCCCATGCAGGCCGCCGACCTCGCCGCGGCGCACCGTGACGAGGTAGTTGGCCCCGAGAAACAGCATCAGTTCGCCGGTCTCGATGTCGGAGGTCTCCTCGACATAGCGCAGCGGCTTCAG
>JBOFJB010000192.1:0-8254 GCA_051650465.1 Dermatophilaceae bacterium
CTTCGTGTCGGTCATCGATGGGTCAGCGGTAGCGGAAGACGATGCGGCCGCGGGTCAGGTCGTAGGGGCTGAGTTCCACCACTACGCGGTCCTCGGGGAGGATCCGGATGTAGTGCTGGCGCATCTTCCCGGAGATGTGGGCAAGAACTTTGTGACCGTTGGTGAGTTCAACCCGGAACATCGCGTTCGGGAGAGCCTCGACGATCGTGCCTTCGATCTCGATGACGCCGTCCTTCTTGGCCATACCCTCTCAATCCGTTGTCGGGCAGCCCATCGCTGACGTCGGACCGCCCATGGAAATCGGCCCGGTGCTGCTTTCGCAGGGCCTTACCCGTGCGAAAGCACACTGGACCGACGCTCGATGCTACGGGACGAGGCACATGAGCACGAAATTCACGCTCTGGCCTCCCCACACCGCGGCATCGGGCGGACACCCGGACGCCGTGCACATCCGCACCGCCGGGCTGCTCGACGTCCCCGGTCTGCGCAGGCGCACTACGTTGCTGCCCATGAGCGCTATCGAACGACGCCTCCACGTGCTCGTCAACGCCGCACGCTACAACCGGCTCGACGCGGAAGCCCGCAGTATCGGCTCCTCGATAGGCGAGGTGGTCCGCGCCGCCGTCGACGAACAGTTCGCGGCCGAGGCCTGGGATGTCGAACCCGGAGCAGCCACCGGCCGCCGGCTGCTCGACTCGGTCGCCCCCGAGACCTCGACACTGGTCCCGGCGCGTGGTCGGGTCGACCCGCGCAAGCGGTAGCCGACCTACCCCTCGCGGCGAGTGAGGTCCCAGGTGTACTGAGCCAGCAGACGGTCCGCGCCATCGACGGCGCTCAACTCACCGCGACACACTGCATGCTCGATCGCCCCCCGTTCGGCCCGCACCGAGGGGCTGGCGCGTACGCCATCCGCCAGCGCGGCATCCACCAGTTCCCACATCCAGTCTTGCTGCTGGCCCGCCCGCCGGGCCTCCAGCGAGCCCTGCGCCTCGAGGTCCTTGCGGTGCTCGAGCACCGCCGCCCACACCTCGTCGAGGCCTGCACCGGTGAGCGCGGAGCAGGTGAGCACTGGCGGTCGGCGTCTGCCCGGCCCGGGGGCGAGCAGCCGCAGCGCCCCGGCCAGCTCGCGTGCCGCGACCCGCGCCGGGCCCTCGCTGTCGCCGTCGGCCTTGTGCACCGCGATGAGGTCCGCGAGTTCGAGGATGCCGCGCTTGATCCCCTGCAGTTGGTCACCTGCGCGGGCAAGAGTCAGCACGAGAAATGTGTCGACCATCCCCGAGACGGCCACCTCGTTCTGCCCCACCCCGACGGTCTCGACGATAACGACATCGAACCCGGCCGCCTCGAGCACGAGCATCGACTCACGGGTCGCCCGGGCCACCCCACCCAGCTGCCGACCCGACGGGCTCGGCCGCACGAAGGCGCTCTCGGATGACGCGAGCCGCGCCATCCGCGTCCGGTCGCCGAGGATCGAACCGCCGGTGCGCCGCGAGGTCGGGTCCACCGCGACGACGGCGACCCGGTGGCCCTGCTCGACGAGCCGCACCCCCAACGCGTCGATGAAGGTGGACTTGCCCGCGCCGGGAACCCCCGAGACGCCGACCCGCACCGCTCCCCCGGTACGGTCGGCGACTCCGGAGAGCACCTCGCGAGCGGCCTCGCGGTGGTCGGCGCGGGTCGACTCGAGCAGGGTGATCGCCCGGGCCACGTGCTGGCGTGAACCCGCTCGCACCCCGGCGACCAGGTCGGCGACCGAGACGCTCGTCACCCGAACCGCTCGCGCAGGTCGCGGACGAGGTCGACCGCGGCCCGGCTGATGACCGTGCCCGGCGGATAGATCGCGTGGGCACCGGCCTCCCGCAAGGCCGCGAAGTCCTGCTCCGGCACGACACCACCAACGACGATGACGAGATCGGACCTGCCCAGGCCGTCGAGCGCGGCCCGTAGCGCCGGCACCAGCATGAGGTGTCCGGCGGCCAGCGAGCTGACCCCGACGACGTGCACGTCGGCCTCGACCGCCTGCCGCGCCACCTCCTCGGGCGTCTGGAACAACGGGCCGACATCGACGTCGAAGCCGAGGTCGGCGAACGCGGTCGCGATCACCTTCTGGCCGCGGTCGTGGCCGTCCTGACCCATCTTCGCGACGAGGATGCGCGGCCGGCGACCCTGCGCCTGCGCGAACTCCTCGGTGGCGTGCTGCGCCTCGCGGACCGTCGCGTCCTCGCCCGCCTCCGCGCCGTACACGCCGCCGATGGTACGGATCTGCGCGGTGTACCGGCCGAAGACCACCTCCATCGCCGCCGACATCTCCCCCACCGTGGCGCCCGCCCGCGCCGCGTCGACCGCGAGGGCGAGCAGGTTGCTGCCGAGGGTGCCGTCGGAGCCGGCGCGGGCGGCATCCGTCATCCGCGAGAGCGCTGTGCGGCAGGCAGGGTCGTCACGCTCGGCGCGCAGCCGGGCGAGCTTGGCCACCTGCTGCGCGCGCACGGCCTCGCCCGCGACCCGGAGTACCTCGATCGGCTCGTCGTGCTCCACCACGTAGCGGTTGACACCGACGACCGGCTGCTGCCCGGAGTCGATCCGTGCCTGGGTGCGCGCCGCGGCCTCCTCGATGCGCATCTTCGGGATGCCGGCCTCGATCGCCTTCGCCATGCCGCCCGCGGCCTCGACCTCGGTCAGGTGCTCCCAGGCGCGCCGCGCGAGGTCGTGGGTGAGCCGCTCGACATAGGCCGATCCGCCCCACGGGTCGATGGTGCGCGTCGTTCCCGACTCGTGCTGGAGCACCAGCTGGGTGTTGCGGGCGATCCGCGCCGAGAAGTCGCTGGGCAGGGCGATCGCCTCGTCGAGCGCGTTGGTGTGCAGGCTCTGGGTGTGGCCCTGGGTGGCCGCCATCGCCTCGACGCAGGTGCGTACGACGTTGTTGAACACGTCCTGCGCGGTCAGCGACCAGCCGGAGGTCTGACAGTGCGCCCGCAGCGACAGCGACTTCGAGTCGGTCGCTCCCTGCTCGCGCACCAGGCGCGCCCAGAGCAGGCGGGCGGCCCGCAGCTTCGCGACCTCCATGTAGAAGTTCATCCCGACCGCCCAGAAGAACGACAGCCGCGGCGCGAAGGCATCGACGTCGAGCCCCACCGCTGTGCCGGCCCGCAGGTACTCGACACCGTCAGCGAGCGTGTACGCGAGCTCGAGATCCTGCGTCGCCCCGGCCTCCTGCATGTGGTATCCGGAGATCGAGATCGAGTTGAACCGCGGCATCCGTGCGCTGGTGAAGGCGACAATGTCGCCGACGATCCGCAGCGACGGCTCCGGCGGGTAGATGTAGGTGTTGCGGACCATGAACTCCTTGAGGATGTCGTTCTGGATGGTCCCGGTGAGTTGCTCCGGCGCGACCCCCTGCTCCTCCGCCGCCACGATGTACAGCGCGAGCACCGGGATGACGGCACCGTTCATCGTCATCGACACCGACATCCGGTCCAGCGGGATGCCGTCGAACAGCGTGCGCATGTCGAGGATGGAGTCGATCGCCACGCCCGCCATGCCGACGTCGCCGGTGACCCGCGGGTGATCGGAGTCGTAGCCGCGATGGGTGGCGAGGTCGAACGCCACCGACAATCCGCGTTGGCCGGCAGCCAGGCCCCGCCGGTAGAAGGCGTTGCTTTCCTCCGCGGTCGAGAACCCGGCGTACTGGCGGATCGTCCACGGCCGGGTCGTGTACATCGTCGGGTGCGGGCCACGCAGGTACGGCGGCGCGCCGGGCACCGTGTCGAGGAAGTCCAGCCCGTCGAGGTCCGCCTCGGTGTACAGCGGAGCGACCTCGATGCCCTCGGGCGTCCACCACGGCCGCCCGACCAGCCCGGGGGCGAGCGCCTCCGGCTGCTCGTCGCCGAGGTCGAGAGAGGTGAAGTCGGGTAGCACGCTTATGCCGTACCTCCAGCCGCCGGCGCACCGAGGCAGTCGAGCAGCTCGTCGAGGATGACGACCACGTCGCTTCCCGCGTGCACCTCGCCGTCTACCGCTTCGGCTGCCGTACCCAGCTCGGCGGCCCGCCCGGCGACGAGCACGTGGCTGACGCCGTCGGCGCGGAGCCGAGCGACGGCATCCGCGCCCTGTTCGGCGTACATCGCCGTGCTGGACGCGAGAACCGCTACCGGAGAACCCGATTCGACGGTGCGGATGCCGCCTGCCGCGAGAGTGTTCTCGGCGAAGGTCTGCCGCGCGCCGAAGTCACGACGGGAGCCCAGGGTGCGGACCACCACGGTGGGTGGCGCGGCTGCGGCTCGCGCCCGGTCGCGGAGACGCTCGAACGGCTCGGCGTCGCGGCGCGGCGCGAGAGCCCCCTCGGTGGCACGGATGACGGCCCGCGGCCGCCGCTCGGGCGGCGCCGCGTCGAGGTCGGCGAACACCGAGGTGCCGACGATCGGGCGGCCCTGGGTGGCGACCGTACGGTCGCGCTCGGCGCTCGCCGCGGCGACCCACTCGTGGAGCCGGCCGTCGGCGAGCGCCTGCTGCACCCCGCCGGCCCGCTCGACCTCCTGGAACCGGCCCCACATCGCGCGAGCGACCTCATCGGTCAACGCCTCGAGGTACCACGACCCCCCGCCGGGGTCGGTGACCCGACCGACGTTCGACTCCTCGGCGAGCAGCACCTGGGTGTTGCGGGCGAGCCTGCGCGAGAACGGTTCCGGGATACCGAGGGCTGAGTCGTAGGGCAGCACGGTGACGGCGTCGGCGCCACCGACCGAGGCCCCGAAGGCGGCGAGCGTGGCGCGGAGCACGTTCGTGAACGGGTCCTCACGGGTCGTCATCCGCAGGCTCGTGACTGCGTGGGTGAGCGCGCCACGTTCGGCCTCGGTCACCCCGCACGCCTCGCCGACCCGCGCCCAGACCCGCCGCAGCGCGCGCAGCACCGCCGTGGTGAGGAACTGGTCGGCGGTCGCGGGTACCCGCCACTCGAGCTGGCCGAACGTCGCCGCGGCCGGCGCGCCGGCCGCCTCGAGATGGCGCAGGTACGCCACCGCAGTGGCCAGACCCACGGCGAGGGCGTCGACCTCGGTGGCGCCGGCGTCATGGAGCACGGTGGTATCCACGGTGACCGCGCGGCAGCCGGGCCGCTCGGTCGCCACGGCGACGAACTCCGCCAGCGGGCCCAGGTCGGGCTCGGCCCCGGTGCGCAACGCCGCACCGACCGGATCGAGGCCGAGGCCGAGGCCGAGGCCGAGGCCGAGGCCGAGGCCGAGGGGCAGCCGAGCCGCCGGGTGATGGGCCGCATGGGCGAGAAGTGCACGGGCAGCGCCGGGCTGGTCGGTGTGCGACGACACGACGACCGGGGCGAGGTCGAGCCGCACGTCGGCGAGCGCCTCGGGCAGGTCGGCCACCGCGATGCCGTCCTCCCCGGCGTGCATCCACACCGAGGTGGCACCATTCGCCAGATCGCTCCGCACGGCCGCCCGGCTGCGGGCGATGTCCGGGTCGTCGTGCCGCTGGCGCACGTCCCACGGCGAGAGCGGGTCGCGCGGCGCCCGTCCGCGAGTGAACGGCATCCGGCCAGGTACGCCGAGCGGGCGCCGGGTGGGCGGGCGCAGGTACAGCGGCTCGACGGTCAGACCGCCCTCGAGGCCGGTGCGCAGCGACGCCGCGGCGGCATCCGGAGCCAACGGGGCCAACGGGTCGCCATCCGGGCGGCCGGTCGCGAGCACGACAGCGACCAGGTGCTGCCATTCCTGCACGTCGCGGGGCGGGAAGCCTTCGGCGAGAGGCGCCAGCGCACCGGCCGGCCTGTACGTCATCCGCCCTCCTCGTCTCGGCCCTCGTCGTCACCCTAGTGCGACCCTGACTCGCCGCTGCCGGCTTCGCCGGGAGACCTCGGGCACACTCCCAGGCCGATGACGGGCCCTCCCCCCGCAGGTCAGGCCGGGTCGATCACGGCAGCCGGCACGCCCAAAGCAGCGAGGCGAGCAGCGCCACCATCGAGCGCCGTGAGCACACAGATACCGGCCGACGTGACAGCGACCGCGTGCTCGCAGTGCGCCGCCCGGGAGCCGTCGATGGTGACCACTGTCCAGTCGTCATCGAGCACCCGGTTGTCCTGACTGCCGAGGGTCACCATCGGCTCGATGCAGATCGTCATGCCCTCGACGACTCTGGGGCCGCGGCCGGAGACGCGGTAGTTGGGCACCTGCGGCTCCATATGCATCGAGGTGCCGATGCCGTGGCCTACGTAGTCCTCGACGATGCCGTACTCGCGACCGCGGCGCTCACCGGCGGCACCGAGGGAGTCCTCGACGGCGGCGCCCACGTCGTAGAGCGCTCCACCGACGCGCAAGGCAGCGATACCGGCCCACAGCGCGGCCTCGGTGTCGTCGACGAGCTCGAGGTCCTCCGCGCCACGCGCTGCTTCAGGACCACCGACAACGAGGGTGCGGGCGGCGTCGCCATTCCACCCGGCGACCTCGGCACCGCAGTCGACCGAGATGAGATCGCCGTGCTTGAGCACCCGGTCACCGGGGATACCGTGCACGATCTCCTCGTTCACCGAGACGCACAACGTGTGCCGGTACCCGGGCACGAGTTGGAAGTTGGGGATGCCGCCACCGTCCCGGATGTGGGACTCGGCGAGCCCGTCGAGTTCGGCGGTAGTGACGCCCGGCCGTACCGCCGACTCCACGACATCCAGGGTCTGGGCAACCAGAAGGCCAGCGGTCCGCATCAGCGCGAGTTCGTCGGGGGCACGGCCCACGACCCGTTCGCGGCTGAACAGTCCCATGTTCGCTGGCCGCTCAGGAAAGCGCGCGGATGACGCGCTCGGTGACCTGGTCGACCTCGCCGATCCCGTCGACGTCGACGAGCAGCCCCCGTTCGCGATACGTGTCGGAGAGCGGGGTCGTCTCGCGGTGGTAGATCGCCATCCGGTCGCGGATGACATCCACCGCGTCATCGGAGCGACCCTCGGCGACGGACCGACGGGTCAGCCGGTCGACGACAACGTCGTCGTCGACCCGCAACTCGACGACCCGGTCGATCGCCGTGCCGTGGGCGGCCAGCATGGCATCGAGTGCATCCACCTGGGCGAGCGTGCGTGGGTAGCCGTCGAGCAGGAAGCCTGCGGCACAGTCGTCCTGGACGAGACGGTCCTCGACGACGGCGTTGGTGACCTCGTCGCTGACGTAGCCACCGGCAGCGAGGATCTCCTTGACCTGGAGTCCGAGCGGTGTCTCACCGGCAACGTTGGCGCGGAAGATGTCGCCAGTGGACACGGACTTGATGCCGAAGTGGCCGGCGATACGCCCGGCCTGGGTGCCCTTTCCGGCGCCGGGAGGTCCGAGAATGATCAGCCGCACGTCAGCACCACCGCGGCTGCCGGGCAAGCGAGGCGGGGCATCAGCGCAGGAACCCTTCATAGTGCCGCTGCTGAAGTTGGGCCTCGATCTGCTTCACGGTGTCGAGCCCGACCCCGACGATGATGAGGATCGAGGCGCCACCGAACGGGAAGTTCTGATCGGCGTCGACGAGAACCAGCGCGATCAACGGGATCAGCGACACCAGGGCGAGGTAGATCGCACCGGGGACAGTGATCCGGGTGAGCACGTAACTGAGATACTCGGCGGTCGGCCGCCCCGCCCGGATACCAGGGATGAAGCCGCCGTACTTCTTCATGTTGTCGGCCACTTCAGTCGGGTTGAAGGTGATCGAGACGTAGAAGAATGTGAAGAACAGGATGAGCGCGATGTACGTCAGCATGTAAATGGGCCGATCACCACCCTGGAAGTTCGTCGTGATCCACTCGACCCAGGCCGGGCCGTTTCCTGTCGAGGTCTCGTTGAACTGGGCGACGAGCAATGGAAGCGTGAGCAACGAACTCGCGAAGATCACCGGGATGACGCCCGCCATGTTGACCTTGAGCGGGATGTAGGTGGACGTGCCGCCGTAGACCCGCCGCCCCACCATGCGTTTGGCGTACTGCACCGGGATGCGGCGCTGGCTCTGTTCGACGAACACGACGAGCGCGATGACGACCAGCCCGACCGCGATGACGAGGAGGAAGATCGACCAGCCCGAGCGCTGCTGGATCGCCCACAGTGACGAGGGGAAGGTCGCGGCGATCGAGGCGAAGATCAGCAACGACATCCCGTTGCCCACGCCCTTGTCGGTGACGAGTTCTCCGAGCCACATGATCATCCCGGTGCCGGCGGTCATCGTCAGCACCATGATGAGAATGGTGACGACCGAGTCGTCGATGAGGATGTTCGTACAGCCC
>JBOFJB010000193.1:0-7137 GCA_051650465.1 Dermatophilaceae bacterium
CGTCGATGAGCGCTACGGAGCCGTCCAGGCCCGCCGACCCACCGGTGAAGTTGATCCCCCTCGAGCCGCTGGCGACGGGCCGGGCGGGCTCGTTTGCACCGTGGGACCGGTCGGCGTACCCGGACCACTACGACGCTCAAGGCCGGGTGACGAAGCCCTTCGAACTCGCCGAGGATGTCGTGTTCGCGGCGCGCGCCACCGCGTGGACCCCGGTCCTCAGCCCTGACTTCGACGGTGACGCGCTGCTCACCATCACCTCCCCGGGCATCGTCGTCGACGGCAATGACGTCGTGGTCGACGCCCGTGCGGGGAGTCGCGGCGGCTCGGTGGACGACCTTCTCCAGGTGTCCAACTGGGACGGCGGGGCGGCGACGGACGGACTCGAGTACGGGCTCGAGGCGCGTGCCGGGGTGAAGGCCACGGTGGTGCGTGAACTGGGCCTTACGGGCTTCGAGAACGCGCTTCGGCTGAGTGGCCTGGGGGAGCCGGTCCACCCACTCGTGGTCGACGGTTGCACCTTCGCCCGCAGCATCTTCGGGGTCTACACCAACGGCAACGCCGCGACGATCCAGCGTTCGCAAGTCGTCGAGAACGGCAAGGGCGGCATCTACGCCGGGAGCAAGACCCACCGCACCGACCTCATCGCGAACACCTGGCGCGACAACGCCCTGCTCCAGGACCAGGCGTCCTACGCCGACGTCATCGGAGACACCTACTCCGACTCCCGAGTCGCGGGCAACACGTTCGCGGCCTCGAAGGCCACCACACCGTGGGCCCGGGTCGGGGTCTCGCTCTACCGCAATCCGGGCGAGAGCAACAACCTTCGGGAGGAGATCCCGAGCGGGTTGCTCATCTCGGACAACACCTTCACCGGGTACACGGTCGCGGTGCATGTCGGGTCGCGGATGGGGCGCAACGTCGACTACGACATCACCCAGGAAGGGCGTGACTACGCCTTCGGCAACACCGTCGCCCGCAACCGCGTCCTGGACAGCACGATCGGCATCAAGGTCAACTCCGAGGGCAACACCCTCGACTCGAACACGTTCGAGCGCACGGACCACCCGGTGGTACTGCATCCGGTCTTCTTCGACCTCATGAACACCACGATCACCGGTCAGGCCGACACGCCGGTCGAGATCTGGGACGAGGCGTCGGACTACCGCGGCATCCAGGGCACCGAGTTCGCCCTCGAGTTCCACGACGACCTCAACCAGGGCATCGCGCCACAGGAGCGACGGGTGCAGGTGTTCACCGAGGCTGGCACGCCCAGGGTCGCCTCGCCCGGTGGCTTGGGCGCCGACCTCGAACTCAACAATGACACCGTCGACCCGTTGGTCCGCCACCACGTCGGCGCACCGGCCGACACGGCCACCGGCGATATCGCGGCCAACCTCGACGGTGATGAGGTCGCCGCCATCTATCAGGAGCCGGTGAGCCGGGTCGACGGCGTCGACTACCACAGCATCGTCATCTACGACACGAACGGCACCGAGATCAACCGGTCCGGGCGTTCGGTGGTGGGGTACTCGGCGGTCGAGGTTGGTTACTTCACCCGAGACACCGGCGAGATGCAGATCGCGGCGACGTCGCGACGCGCCGTCGACGGCCGCTATCCCGTCTACATCTTCGACCGAGGTTTCATGGACCCGGTCGAGACCCGCTACACCGACGCCCCGGCGACCGGCAGCAACCGCTAACCGCCCCCCGCCTGGCACTTGTGGTGACGGATCGCGGCGTTCGGTCGTGCTGAACCTCGTCTCGGTCGAGCGGGCCACGCTGGCGCTCGGTACCAGCGTGGTTCTCGATGACGTTTCGCTCGGCGTCGGCGGCGGCGACCGGGTCGGCGTCGTCGGCCGCAACGGCGGTGGCAAGACCACCCTGCTCCGGGTGCTCGCTGGCCTGCTCACCCCGGATGACGGTCGGGTGGCGAGGGCCGGCGGCCTGGTCACCGGGATGCTCCGCCAGGATGACGCGCTCGACCCGGCTGCGCAGGTGCGCGCCGTGGTGCTGGGCACCCGCGCGGAGCACGAGTGGGCCTCCGATGCGCGGGTACGAGATGTGCTGACCGGGCTTCTCGGTGGGCTGGACGCTCCCGGTGTGGGTGGGCTGGAGGCGCCGGTCGGGCCGCTCTCCGGTGGTGAACGGCGCCGGGTTGCGCTCGCCGGCCTGCTCGTGGCCGACCCCGATCTGCTGCTGCTCGACGAGCCCACCAACCACCTCGATGTCGAGGGGGTCGCCTGGCTCGCCGACCACCTCGTGACCCGGCGCGCCCGGCCTGGGCAGGCGCTGGTCGTCATCACCCACGACCGGTGGTTCCTCGACGCGGTGGCGACTCGTACCTGGGAGGTCGAAGAGGGAAGCGTGCACGGCTACGACGGCGGCTACGCCGCGTACGTCCTGGCCCGCGCCGAGCGGGAGCGGCTGGCCGGGGTGGCCGCGGACCGGCGCGACAACCTGTTGCGCAAGGAACTCGCCTGGCTGCGCCGGGGCCCGCCCGCGCGCACCAGCAAGCCGCGCTTTCGCATCGACGCCGCGAACGCGCTGATCGCCGACGAGCCCCCTGCCCGCGACGATGTCGAACTGGTGCGGTTCGCCACCACTCGGCTCGGCAAGGACGTGCTCGACCTCGAGGACGCCACCGTGGCGATCGGTGACCGAGTGCTGCTGGATCGGCTCACCTGGCGGCTCGCGCCGGGGGAGCGAGTGGGCCTGGTCGGAGTCAACGGCTCGGGCAAGTCCACCCTGCTGCGGGCGCTCGCCGGCGAGCACCCGCTCGCCGCCGGCCGCCGGCGCGAGGGGGTGACCGTCCGGCTGGCCTTCCTCACCCAGGAAGTGCGCGAACTCGACGCGCTTGCCGGGTCGCGAGTCATCGAGGCGGTCGAGTCGGTGCGTCGCAGCGTGCGGCTCGGCGCGCGTGAGTTGAGCGCCAGTCAACTCGCCCAGCGGCTCGGCTTCACCGGTCCGCGGCAGCAGACCCGCGTCGGCGACCTGTCCGGCGGTGAGCGGCGCCGCCTGCAACTCACTCGGCTGCTCATGGACGAGCCCAACGTGCTGCTCCTCGACGAGCCCACCAACGACCTCGACATCGACACCCTCACCTCGCTCGAGGACGTGCTCGACGGCTGGCCCGGCACGCTCGTCGTGGTCTCGCACGACCGCTACCTGCTCGAGCGGATCTGTCACCGGCAGGTGGCCCTGCTCGGCGACAGCCGGCTGCGTGACCTGCCCGGCGGGGTCGAGGACTATCTCCGGCTCCGGGCGGATGACGCGGCACACGGTGGTGCGCGGCCCGCGGGGTCTGGTTGGTCGTCATCTGCGGGGCGCGGCGAGTCGTCATCCGGGGGGCGCGGCGGGTCGTCATCCGCAACCGGTACCCCTGGCGGGGCGCCTGCGGTCGGCCCTGGCCCGAGCCCGGCGGAGGTGCGCGAGGCGCGCAAGACAATGGCGAGGCTCGAGCGAAAACTGTCCCGGCTCGCCGAGCGGGAAGGTGTGCTGCACGCGCAGATGGCCGAGCACGCCGCCGACCATGAGCGGGTGCTTGCGCTCAACCGCGACCTGCACGCACTCGCCGACGAACGGGACGTTCTGGAAATGGACTGGCTCGGCGCCGCCGAGAACGCCGAGTGACCACCGCCCATCCCGCGCGCGCGACCGCTGGCCCTCGGGTCCAGAGCCACCAATAGCCCACTCCCGCAACTGTGCCCGCGATGAAGGCGAGCCACGGAGTCGACCGAAGTTCCTGGAGGACCTGCCAATGGATGACGTAGATATGCAGTGACGCCGCGGCGAGGACGCCGAGCGCCGGGACCAGCACGCGGGGAACCGTCAGGGTGGGCAGCCAGAGCGCGAGCATCACGACCGTCACGGTGAGCAGGTCGCGACGGGGGTTGCCGGAGAACGTGCCCACGGTCGGGAGGACGGCGGCGGTCACCACAAGCCGCTCTCTGACCGAGGCCGCCTTGCCCGCGGCCCACCCGAGGCAGAACAGCCACAGCACGCTGGCGGCAGACCCGTGCATGTGTGGCACCGGCAGCGGGATGACCTCGTACCAGATCAGCATCCCGGCCCCGGCGAGCACGAGCGGAAGCTCGAACGGGTGACGGCGTTCCAGTCGGTCGCCCCACGGTGTCGCGACCACGGCAGTGACGACCACGATGCCGACGACGACGGCCTCGACGAACCAGAACCGCCAGTTCGGGCCGAGCGTCGCCTCGCCGAAGACCCAGTTGGCCAGGGCCACCGTCGAGGGTGCGTACTGGCCGGTGAGCACATGTGCGGCGCCGAGGACCACCAGAGCCGGTGCGACGACGCGGCGCAGTGCGCGGAGCAGTCCGCGGGCACGCTCCCGGCGTGCGGCGTCGCCGAGCCGGAACCGGGCGAGGTTCAGGCCGACGAGGAGCAGGAGCGCGTGAGCGGTGCCCTGGAGGGTGAACACTTTCGCGTGGGTACCGATGATGAGCAGGATGGCGATCGCCCGTAGCACGAGCGTTGTCTCGACCGACCGGGTCGTGACGAGCCGCTGCCACCACCGCGCGGCATGACCGGCGGCCGGCGTGAGGTCGCTGTGCGGCGCCGCCGCGTCGAGGTCGCCGACTGGGGTGACGTGCCACGCGGGTGGGAGGTGCCCGAGCACCTCCTCGACGTGCAGCGACACCTCGACGTACGACAGCGAGTCCCCGCCGAGCGAGGCGAAAGTGTCGGTGGGCTGCACCGTCGGCCGGTCGAGGAGCACGGCGTACCGCTCCCGCACCGTCCCGGCCTGCGGCGATCCGGCCCGCGGCGATCCGGCCGGCTGCGTGGGCCCTCGCGGGCTGGGCGGCTTCGCGCCCGTCGTGTCCGGTGTGGCCGCGGTGAAGAGTTCGCCGAGCCGGCGGTGGTCGATCTTGCCGCTCGGCCGTAGCGGCCAGTCGTCGAGCCCGAGGTCGGCGAGTGTGGCGACGTGCACTCGACGGGTCGGGACACCTGCGGCGGCCGCAGCAGTGGCCGCGACGCGGGGCGAGCACCGCTCGCGGGCCACCACTCCGAGGGTCTCACCGGCATCGACGGTGCGGACGTGATGGCCGATGGCGCGCAGCGCCCGCTCGACGTGGTCGAGGTCGACGCGGTGGCCGAGCACCTTGGCCACTCGCGACCGTCGGCCGGTGATCTCGAGGAGCCCGTCCGGCGTCATCCGCCCGAGGTCCCCGGTTCGCAGCCGTGTCGTGGTGCGGCCGAGTGCGAGGTCGTCGGCGGTATCGGCGTAGCCGAGCATCACGTTCGGGCCGGTGTAGACGACCTCGCCGTCCTCGATCTTGACGTGCCCACCGGGCACCGGGACGCCGACGCAGGTGGGATGGGTGGCGGCGACCGCGGGCGGCAGGTACGTCATCCGGGCCGTCGCCTCGGTCTGGCCGTACATGACGAACAGGTCGAAGCCACGGCGCTGCCCGAGTTCGGCGAGGGCGACGACCCGCTGCGGGTCGAGCCGGCCCCCGGCCTGGGTGACGGTACGCAGGTGCGTGAGGTCGAGGTCCGCGAAGCCGACCCGGTCGAGCAACTCGAAGGTGTGCGGCACCCCCGCGAGGGTGGTGGCTCGGCTGTCAGACGCGAGCCGCCAGAAGCAGGTGTCCGCGACCGAGTAGTCGGTGAGCACGACCGAGGCGCCGGCGAGGAGGTGGCTGTGCACGACGCTGAGGCCGTAGCAGTAGTGCAACGGGAGGCTGGTGAGTGCCCGATCGGCAGGCTGGATCGCCAGATATGCGGCGATCGAGGACGCGTTGCTGCGGAGGTTGTCATAGGACAGCCGCACCAGGCGGGGGGACCCGCTCGACCCGCTCGTGCCCATCAGCAGGGCCAGGTCGGGATGGAGCGGCGCCCGCGGGGTGTCGCGGTGAACCGTGGGCGTGCCATCGCCGGCGATCTCCACGTCGGGTCGCCACGCCGCGGCGAGGGCATCGGTGGCGGCGGTGTCGGGGGCGAGGAGCACGACGTGCCCGGCGGCGTGCGCGGCGAGGTACCCGACGAGCGCGGGGAGGCGATTCGTCATCCGGACGAGGACGAGCCGGCGTTCGCCGGCCAGCGGCGCGGCCGCGGTCCGGACGAGCTCGGCCAACTCCCCCCGTGAGACGGTGTCGATGCCGTCGGCCGGGTCCCACACGCCGGCGCGCGACCGGTGGCCCAGGCGGGGGAGGTGCACCGCCGGCGCCGTGGGGTCAACGCCGGCGAGGTCGCCCCACCACCCATCTGCCGGCTGCGGTGGCCGGGTGAGGAGAACGGTCACCCCACCAGCATATGAGGCGAGCCTTACCTCAGTCGTCCCGGGTGTCGCTCTCGAACGAATGAAGCAGGCGGCGGAGGAGGTCGGCGAGCCGGGCGCGGTCGTCATCCGCGAGATCGGCGAGCAAGGCCCGTTCACGGACGAGCAGGTCGGCGAGGGCGGCATCCACGGCATCCCGACCGGCCGGGGTCAGCCGCACGATGACGCCGCGCCGGTCGCGCGGATCGGGGTGCCGCTCAAGGAGGTCGCGACCAACCAGCCGGTCGACCCGATTGGTCATCGTGCCGCTGGTGACCAGGGTCTGCGCGACCAACTGTCCAGGGCTGAGCTCGTACGGGTGGCCAGCGCGGCGCAGCGCGGCGAGCACATCGAACTCCCAGGACTCCACACCGTGGTCGGCGAACGCGCTGCCGCGGGCAAGGTCGAGGCGCCGCGCCAGCCGCGACACCCGGGACAGCACCTCGAGCGGGGCGACATCCAAGTCGGGCCGTTCGCGCCGCCACGCCGAGACGATCCGGTCGACATCGTCAGCGGGCATGGCGCGCACTGTACTGGGGTCGAACCTCTCGACATCAGCGACGCAGACACCTGAGCTGCCCGAGCCAGTCGGCTCCCCTGCGCGCGCGAACGTCCACTGAAGTCGCTCGACATCGAATGATGATGTGCGCCGCGCGCCTCACGTCGACCACGGCGAGCGGCTCGCGTATAGGTGTCGGGTCGATCTGATTACCTAGTGCTTCCGGTGAAAAGAGGCCCAGGGGGCCTCTTCCTCCAGAGGGGGATAGCCGGCACTCAACGTGTCGGCAGCGGTGGCGTCACGGGATGGCGGCCCCACGGCGTGAAGGTGCTCGCGAGCGAGGTCTCGATACACCTGCCGT
>JBOFJB010000194.1:0-2326 GCA_051650465.1 Dermatophilaceae bacterium
ACCTTGGCCCGCAGCCGCTTGACGTGAACGTCGAGAGTCTTGGTGTCGCCGACATAGTCGCTGCCCCAGACCCGGTCGATCAACTGCACTCGGGTCAGCACCCGACCGGTGTTGCGCAGCAACATCTCCAGCAGTTCGAACTCCTTGAGCGGGAGGGTCACTTGCTCCCCGCGCACGGTCACCACATGCCGCTCGACGTCCATCCGCACCGGCCCGGCTTCGAGGGTTGTCGGCAGAACTTCTTCCGGCTCGGTGAGCCGGCGGAGCACGGCCTTGATACGTGCGAGCAACTCGCGCGACGAGTAGGGCTTGGTGACGTAGTCGTCGGCGCCGAGTTCGAGCCCGACCACCTTGTCGATCTCGCTGTCCTTCGCGGTGAGCATGATGACTGGCACGTTCGACCGCTGCCGCAGCGCACGGCACACGTCAACCCCGGACAGCCCTGGGAGCATGAGGTCGAGCAACACCAGATCGGCTCCGGCAGAGTCGAACTCGCGGAGGGCGTCGTTTCCATTGTCGGCAACCGACACCTCGTAGCCCTCCTTGCTCAGGAGGTAACTCAGCGGGTCCGAGAACGACACCTCGTCCTCGACGACCAAGATCCGGGTCATGGCGTGGGTGCTCCTCGGATGACGGCAACCGGTTCCGGCTCAGGGGTGGTCGCGCTGTCGCCCACAGCGGAGCGCTCGCCGGCCACGGGCAGCCTGATGGTGAACGTCGAGCCGCGCCCCTCACGGCTCCAGACGCTGACGTCGCCACCATGGTTGGCGCAGATGTGCTTGACGATCGCCAACCCGAGGCCGGTGCCACCAGTGGCGCGAGACCGGGCGGCGTCAACCCGGTAAAAGCGCTCGAAGATCCGGCCCTGCTCCGCGACCGGGATGCCCTGGCCCTGATCCGTGACGGCTACTTCGATGGTGTCGCCGACCCGGCGGGCGCCGATTCCCACATGGGTGCTCTCGTCGCTGTAACTCACCGCGTTCGCGAGCAGGTTGGCGACCGCGGTGATGAGCAGTTCGGCATCCCCGAACACCTCCAACTCGTCCTCGGCGGCCATGCCGACCTCGATCCCCCGCGCCTGAGCGGCGACAGCTACCCGGTCGACCGCTTCGGTGACGACCCCCCCGACATCGACCCGCTGAGGTTCCTGCAGCGTTCCGGCGACCTGCAACCGGGACAGGTCGACGATCTCCTGCACCAAGCGCCCCAGGCGGGTCGACTCGACCTGGATGCGCTGCGCGAACCGGGCGACCGCCTCGGGGTCGTCCTTGGCGCCCCGCACCGCCTCAGCGAGCAGCGAGATGCCGCCCACCGGAGTCTTGAGTTCGTGGCTCACGTTCGCGACGAAGTCGCGGCGGACCTCTTCGACCCGCCGCACCTGGGTCTGATCGTCGGCCAGCACCACGACGTGTGAGGCGCCGAGTGGCGCAACCCGCACCCGCATCACCGCGGCGGCGTTGGCCGCCGGTCCGCGAGAAAGGTCGAACTCTGCCTCGCGGATGGTGCCGTCGCGCCGCACCTGACGGGCCAGGTGACGCAGTTCGTGATGCACCAACTCGCCGTGCCGCACCATGCCATAACTCAACGCCGACGCCGACGTGCTCACCACCGTGTCGGAGGAGTCCAGGACGACCGCGATCGACCTCAGCACCGAAAGCACGTCACCGACGCCGTCGGGCAGCAGCGGCTCGTCGCGCGCCGGGGCGGAGCCCTCACCCGGCGGAGCCGACCGACCGGCCAGCACCGCGACGGCGCCGACGACCAGGCCAACGGCGCAGCCAAGAGTCGCAGCCAGGGTGGGGTCCACCCGGTCAGCGTACGACTGCATCCGCCGCTCAGCCGTCGACAACCCGCGGTCACCGGCGAGGTGCGGAGCGTCAACGCGACGGCGGACCGCTCGCCGGAGGTTCGACCAGGCAGAATGTTCACCTCAGGGGCGTCTGCGGTTCACCGCTGGCTGCGAGGGTGCCTCCGGTGAGCGGGCTCTGCTGGACGCCCACCGGCCATTCCGACCCCGAAGGACCACACGACGTGATGCGCAAGGCCTACCACGACGAACTCGACGGCATCGTCGAGGAACTCGTCGACATGACCCGTCTCGCAGCGTCGGCGATGAAGCGGGCCACCACCGCACTACTCGGGGCCGACGTGCAACTCGCCGACGCGGTGATCGCCGATGACGCCGAGCTCGACGCCCGGCGAGAGCAACTCGACCTGCTCTCGTTCGACCTGCTCGCTCTGCAACAGCCGGTCGCGACCGAACTCCGCGTCGTCGTGACCAGCATGCGGATGAGCAGCGACATCGAGCGGATGGGCGACCTCGCCC